>JAUWBI010000051.1 GCA_030601745.1 Phycisphaerae bacterium | reverse complement strand
AATCCGCTTTTTGGCCCGCTAATCCATACTGCCCGTCCAGTTTTCTGCAAAAATCGCAAAATCAAACAGATTTATTATCCCATCGGCCTGATGACCGGGGGGTTCCATTTGCCGGGAACGTGGATATGTATATTTCAAATTTGCTGGCTGGTTGTGACGGCCGGCGAACCTTGCGCGAGCTTGTGGAGGAGGTGGCCGGTCGAGCCAAAACCGCTCCGGAAAAGATCATCCCTGGCTGTTTGGCCGTAGTTCAAAAGCTCATGCGGTCCGGATTCCTGAGTTCAGTCGGTGGCGAGGGATAGTGAATATCGAATCCGTCCAATCCGTCCAAGGGCCGGACTTTCAGCGCTTCGCTCGGAATGACGAAGGGCTTCGCTCGGAATGACCCCGCACTTACGTTTGGGGCTCTGTTATTTTACTTTTATTTCGAGGAAGAGGCTAAACATTTGGGGGGACGGTTACGATTTACAATTTGCTCCGTCAAACAGACGCCGGATCTTCGATGGTGAGTAGTGAGCTAAAGTGAACTAAAGTGCCTAAAGTGAGCTAAAGTTGGAGGGCAGAAGACAGAGGACGGAGGCGGTATGAATATCGAATAAAGAACCCCGACTGATACCTTCGGGACAAGCAAGGAATATCGAATTATGAAGGAAGATTGCCGCGTCGGCCTTCGGCCTCCTCGCAATGACCCCGCACTAATTAGACGTGCGCAGCACCAAAAGAGCTTCGGCTCACGGCGTTTTGGTGCTGGACAATTTGTGCGGGGCAATTCCATTTTATTTGTAAATGGAAAATATTAGGTTAATATAGTAAATTGTTATGGACTCAACGATTGGATATTGAAGGAATGGCAGGAGAAACAGAACAACCAACAAGCGGGCTGAATTCAGGGCAGGGAAATCAGGTAAAAGTGACTCTTATGGCCAGTTTAGAGGGTCGTCTTTTACTGGCTGGAGTTGCTCTGGCATTTATATTCACTTTGTGGCTCGGAGTTAAGCTGCTATTGTCTCCGGAGGAATCGCAGGTTCTTATTGGAATGACCGCCACGGAAGTCATGTTTGGCCGAGCTGCGGGCCTGGCCTTCGGATATTCCCTGGGCCTTGAACACAGTACAGTTATCCCAATATGTATGATAATTGAAACAATCCTGGTGCTCATTTTCTATCCCCTTTTTGTGTTCAGCTGGCGGCATCTATTAGTGGTCAAATTGCTCAAGAACACATTCGAGCGAATCCACAATGCGGCCGAGGTTCACAAGGACAAAATCCAAAGGTATGGTATCGTCGGGCTATTTGTCTTCGTATGGTTTCCTTTCTGGATGACCGGTCCGGTAGTTGGCTGTGTGATTGGTTTTATGTTAGGCCTGCGAACCTGGCTTAATATGACCGTTGTACTGGCGGGGACTTATGCAGCGATTTTTGGCTGGGCCTTTTTTCTGCGGCAGTTCCATGACCGGGTAGCATCCTACAGTTCATACGCCACAATGGTCCTTATAGCTCTATTGGTCATTATTATTATCATGGGACATCTCCTGCACCGAACCCTCCATAGATATAAAAACAAGACTTAACTCCCGCCGAACTTGTTGTTATCTCGCTCAGTTGTTTTCGATAAAACCTTATAACAAATTCAGAGGAGCTAAACAATTTTTGGGGCGATTGTTAGGTCCGAAAAAGGACAGGTTCTCATTGTTAAGAACTAAGCGTATTAAAGGCCGGACGGATTAAGGCCTGCCACGGCATTGTATAATCGCTGCGGCCGGAAAGGTTTTCGTTTGGCGGGGTTATCTAAAAAAGTACCAGTTGACTTTGGCCGATATTGTTATCGGGTTTCCGATTGAAAAGAAAATCGCTGCCTGCAAGAACAGGCAATTTAGCCAAGAGCAAGATAATGGATGTTTTCGATAATTTGACCGGCTCGCTGTGGGTCCCGCTGACAGTAGGGAGCGTGATGAGCAAAGATGTGATTACCGTTTGCTCGGATGAAACGGTAGCTTCAGCGGCGAAGATTATGTCTGATAACAGCGTTTCGTGCATCGTTGTCGCAGACAATGGAAGCGTAGCAGGTATCCTTACCGAGACAGACTTTCTCAAAAGGGTTGCGGCCAAGGAGAAGGATTTCGACAGGATAAAGGTGAGGGAAATAATGTCTTGCCCGGTAGAGAGTATATCCCCTAATCTGTCTGTGTTTGACGCCATCAGAATTATGGAGGACAAGCACATCAAGCGACTGCCAATCCTGGAGAAGAAACGACTGGTCGGGATTGTAACACAAACGGACATGGTTCGAGTTGTAACATTCTACGGCAGGTGGAAGGACGTGGAGGAGATAATGAGCAGGGACGTGGCAGGAATACAGAGCAAAGCGACTATAGTGGAAGCGGCGGAAGTTATGACCAGGCGCAAGATATCGTGCATCGTAGTATTAGAGGGAGATGAGGTGGTGGGTGTTGTTACGGAAAGAGACCTTCTGGAAAGAGTTGTTGCGCTACAAAAGGACCCCGGTCAGATTAAAATGGAGGAGGTGATGTCTTCTCCAGTGGCGACGGTTTCGCCCGATTACTCGGTCTTCAGCAGCAGCAGGATTATGGAGAAGATGGGTATCCGCCGACTGGTTATCACGGAGGACAAACGGCCTTGCGGGATTATATCCCAAACAGACATCCTCAGGGCAACAAAAAAGAAGCTGCAAATGGAGACTGCTGAGCTGAGCGACCTGCGTCGGCGGCTGAAAACGGAACAGTCGTTTGCCGGTATTGTGGGCCGGGATGCAAAGATGTTAGAATTGTTTGACACCATCAGAGAGGTTGCCGAGGTCAATATCCCTGTGCTAATTCAGGGCGAAAGCGGTACAGGCAAGGAGCTGGTGGCCGCAGCTATTCACAACGAAGGTCACGGCACAGATAAGCCCTTTGTCCCTGTCAACTGCGGGGCACTGCCGGAGGGGATACTGGAAAGTGAACTGTTCGGGCATGTTAAAGGGGCGTTTACCGGAGCTATTCAGGATAGAAAGGGCCGCTTCGAGCTGGCAGATGGGGGGACAATCTTTCTGGATGAAATCGGAGATATTCCTGCTGCGATGCAGGTGAAGCTGCTGCGCGTGCTGGAGGAGGGGACTCTAACGCGTGTTGGAGGAGAGGAGAGCATAAAAGTCGATGTGCGGGTCATCAGTGCAACGAATAAAAATCTCGCAGAGGAGGTCGCTGCAGGAAGATTCCGTGAAGACCTTTTCTACAGGTTGTGCGTGGTTCCGGTATATCTGCCGCCGCTCCGTGAACGGCGAAATGATATCCCCCTGCTGGCGGAGCGCCTCTTGAAAAAAGCCCTGACAGAGGTCGGGCGAGAGGATGTTGTACTATCGCCAGAGACCGTCGGTGTTATGATGGATTATGAGTGGCCTGGAAATGTTCGAGAGCTTGAAAATGCTCTTCGATATGCACTGGTAAAATGCAGAGATAATCTACTGCTTCCTGAATATTTACCCTTGAAGATTCTTGAGACATACGTTCCGAGCCAGGCCTACCCAAGGAAACAGCGAAAACGCAAGCTCGATGCGGAGAGCGTGTGGCGAACGCTTGAAGAAACCAGCGGCAATAAAGTCGAAGCAGCAGTGAGACTTGGGGTTTCACGGGCCACGCTGTACCGGTTCCTCCAAGAGAGCAAAATAACAAGCAAATAACGCGGGGCGATTAAAAAGGTCAAGAATTGACTAAACAAGCTGATGAATGAAATGGCCGAGAAAAAGATTAAAGTTTTATTGGTCGAAGACGACAAGGTGGACATTCTGTCAGCGCGGAGGATGCTGGCGGGTTGGACGGACAGCCCGTTCACCCTTGAATGCGCAAGCCGGCTTTCAGAAGCAATAGAATTCCTTGAGAAGGGACGTTTTGACGTAGTTCTGCTGGATTTGGGTCTGTCGGATAGTTCCGGATTGGAGACTTTTGCCAAGATGCGTGCGCAAGCGGCACACGTGCCAATCGTTGTTCTGACAGGCCATAAGGATGAAGCACTATCAATGAGTGCTTTACAGCACGGTGCACAGGACTATCTGATAAAGGGGGACATAAATCGTGACGCTCTGCGCCGGTGTCTGCGTTATGCGATAGAGCGCAAGCAGTATGAGGAGGCTCTGTGGATAAAGAACCGTATTATCGAATCGTCCATCAATCCCATCGCCATCACGGACCTGCAAGGCAAACTGACATATGTAAACAATTCCTTTCTTAAACTGTGGCAATACGAAAGTATGGAGGACGTTGCTGGAAGAGCTGTTAAGGAATTCTGGCACAAAACCGCCAAGACTTTGTGGATAACGGAAACGGTATTCAGCGGCGGCAGCTGGGTAGGGAAGGTACGCGGCCAAAGGAAGGACGGCGGCAAGTTTGATTTGCAACTTTCGGCATTTATAGTGAAAGAAAAAGGTGAGTCCGGTGAATCACTGTGTATGGTGTTTTCATTTGTGGATATTACCGAGCTTACTCAATTGCGTTACCGGCTGAGGACGGAACAGTCTTTTGCTGGGATTGTGGGCCGGGATGCGAAGATGCTGGAATTGTTTGATACTATCAGGGAGGTTGCCGAGGTCAATGTGCCGGTTCTGATTCAGGGCGAAAGCGGTACAGGCAAGGAGCTGGTTGCCGCAGCGATTCACAACGAAGGCCCCAACGCAGATAAACCGTTTGTTCCTGTCAACTGCGGGGCGCTGCCTGAGGGGGTGCTGGAAAGTGAGCTGTTCGGGCATGTTAAAGGGGCTTTTACGGGAGCTATTCAGGACAGAAAGGGTCGTTTTGAACTGGCAAACGGCGGGTCAATCTTTTTAGATGAAATCGGCGATATTCCCGGTACGATGCAGGTCAATCTTCTGCGGGTCCTGCAGGAGGGGATTTTTCAACGTGTTGGAGGAGAGGAGAACATACAAGTTGACGTGCGGATTATCAGTGCAACGAACAAAAATCTCACGGAGGAAGTTGCTGAGGGAAGATTTCGAGAAGACCTTTTCTACAGGTTGTGCGTAATTCCCATCCATCTTCCGCCGCTGCGTGAGCGACGGAACGACATACCCCTTCTGGCCGAGAGCCTTTTGAAAAAAGCTCTGAGAGAGGTCGGGCGGGAGGATATCGGGCTATCATCAGAAGCTGTCGATGTTATGATGGATTACGACTGGCCCGGGAATGTTCGAGAGCTTGAGAATGCTCTTCGATATGCGCTGGTAAAATGTAGAGATACGCTCCTTCTGCCCGAACATTTTCCGTTGAATATCGTTGAGAGGCAGGTGCATAGAGACGGCTTGCCAAAGAAACAGCGGAAACACAAGCTTGATGCAGAGGCCGTGCGGCGAACACTCGAAGAAACCGGCGGCAATAAAGTCGAAGCGGCAGTGAGACTCGGGGTTTCACGGGCCACGCTGTATCGGTTCCTCAAAGAGAGTGAAAAAACAAGCGAAATCACAGTCCGATAACCTGTCGTTCAAGTGTCTCAGATAGCTTATAGCGTCTCAGATAGCTTATAGCGTCTCATTTACTCTAAATGAGACAGCGCAATCTCAAAGGCCCGCTGCAAATCCACCTATAACGGTTTGATACATAAGACCTTACAACACCCTCGCCGCCGAGGCGTTTCGTCCAACCTTCTGCAGGCGGTCTCTTAATGTCTCATTAACGGCTTTGAAGTAAGCCATTCTCCCACCGACCCCTGAAAATTCTATCAACATAACTGCTTGTCATACATACACTTAGAGCTTTCCATAGCTTTGCTTCATAGTTCGGCACGCCTATTGCTCAGTTAGATAAGCAAGCCAAGATAAGCTGGCAAACAAATGGGGGGTTGTTGGTGGTGAATAGAACAGTCAAGAAAATCGAGTGCAAGGTTGTCCGGTCAGTTCCGTTGACTCATAAAACCTGTGAAGATGGTCAACGGAAAAGGGCAAACAGGCGACCCAAAGGGTCGCTGCGAGGGGAAGCGGCGGCAACCTCCCAGCCAGTAACGAGATTGCTTCAGAACTTCGTCGTTGGCAATGACACCGGGTGCCAGGTAGAGTCCGATTTCGACGAATCTTTTGGCCGGCACAAATTCGCTGAAGAAGCTGCACAAGGGCAATTTCTGGATGTCTGGGCATAGGGGGTACTGCACGCTGATTTTTGCTCCTGACGGAGCATACTTCATCAAGGTTCTAATGTAAGGTGAATGCGTAGATAATAAGGAGAAACAAAGTGGATAAGCAAAGCAATAAATACATTTTGAAGGCGTTAAAAATAGCCAATGACCTAATAGACCTTGCCAACAATGCGGAGGTGCTCAGCAATGACAATGTCTGTGGGATACTCCTGGGGGTGATGCGAGACTGTGCGTACAAAATTCGGCGCCAAGTAGAACGTGAATGCCAGGGGCGCAAAGCAAAAGGCCAATGGGGTCCACGTATTTTGCAGATACAACAAGAGCAGAGTTTTGGTCTTAAAAAGTCAATAATGATTCTTGGTGCGGTGCTGATTCTGGTTGCAGCGGCTGCCGGGCCGGTTAACGCAACCATCATCCTCTCGACCGACGCAACGGAAACACTTGGCGGGCTCAGCTTTTCCGACGGTGACATAGCAGAGTATGACCCGGCGACCAACACCGCAACATTGTACTTCGACGAAAACCTGTTCGGGGGAGACGAAGACATCGACGCAGCACACATCCTTGACAACGGTAACATTATTCTTTCAGCCGAGGGGGGCGCGACGCTTGGCGGGCTGAGCTTCGGGGACGGCGACCTTATCGAGTACAACCCGACAACCGGCAGCGGAACATTGTTCTTCAGCGAAGGCCTGTTCGGCAGCGATGAAGACATCGATGCGGTGCACATCCTTACCAATGGTAACATTATCCTTTCAACAATCGATGGAGCAACACTGGGCGGGCTTAGCTTCGGAGACGGCGACCTTATCGAGTATAACCCGACAACAGATACGGCAACATTATTCTTCGACGAAAGTTTGTTTTCCGCCGATGAAGACATCGATGCGGTACACATCCTCGAGAGCGGCAACATTGTTCTGTCAACCAGCGGCGCAGCAGCGCTCGGCGGGCTGAGCTTCGCAGACGGCGACCTCATCGAGTACAACCCGACAACATACAGTGCGACTTTATACTTCGCCGAAGGTCTCTTCAGCAACAACGCTAACATCGACGCTGTTCACATGCCTGAGCCGGCAACAATAGGTATGCTGGGTCTCGGCTGCCTGGTATTGGTTTACCAACAACGCAAATAGAAAAAAACACCTCGATACTCGATACTCGATATTCGTTGCGAGCATCGAGCATCCAGATCAGGCTATCAGGTAAGCTGATTTCCTGATATTCTGATCCATTAAGTGTCGACCTCAATGCCGTACAGTTGACAGAACGTTCGCAGTTGTTTGGCGTAGTTACCATAGAATATAATCTGATGCATACCCTTGACATCACATACGTCATCTACCTCGTTAACCGTCATCTCTATGTTCGTGCGGCAGCCGCCCGTGGCGGGTACGGGTGGGCATCCCACCACTTTCCCACTGTAAATGTGCATCCGTGGCGTTTCGCCTGAAAGGTACTGGGCCATAGTAACCTCTTTTCCCACAGGCCAGAGGACCCGCGGGACACAGCCCCAGCCCGCTTCGGCGTGGTTCATTAAGATGTAGGGCTCGGGTCGGGCGGTTGTACCCTTCAACTTCGAGGCACAAGTGCAATGCGCACCGAAATAGTGATTTCTCTCGGTCTCCATAGAAGCGTTCTGCTGAAAGCCCGGCCTGTCAAAGAGCTCCTGCACCAGCATCAAGGTCAGTGTTGCGCTCAGGTCAGATTGACAGCCGGCAGCGATGCCTTCGTCCCTCAAAGTCATAAAGCCCATACAAGGGGGGACGTGCTTATGGGGCCTTTTAAGTCCCGGTAAACAGTCCATCATCACGGCATCGGCATTCTCGGCCTTGATGATTTGTTTGAAGGCAAAATATGCTTTTGCGGCCTCGAGGATATCGGCTTCGGTTGGCTGGATTACGTTTTTGGCATTCTTCAGATAGGCCCGGGCGAGCTTTTTGACTGCGTCCGTGGCTTCGGTGCGCTTAAATTCCTTATAAAACCTCTCGTGCGGGATGGTTCGTACGCGAGTTCCAAGATGCGGCACCGTTGTTTCTCTGGTCTGCGAGCCCCTGATGTTGATAATGCAGCTCTCCTTCATCCAGCGGGCCGTTCTAATCATATTCATTCCTTCTTCGACGGCATCAAGATTGTCCAGCGAATTTATCAGATAGACGCCGGACTTTTCGTGCAACTGATTAATGTGACCAACGAGCAGGATGCCAAGCGTGGTAAGTACGACCGCTGGGATTCCCACCTCTTCAACGATACGAGTAACGTGTCCCCAATGCCCCTTCTTGAATAGTATAAGGAGCAATCCATCGGGCTTCGATTGCTTAACTTCATTGATGAAGTGCGTTACACTTGCCGTCTCATCGAGGGGCTTGTCATCCATTAAGATACGCATCCCCAGATTTCGCTCGATTGCCCTAATCCTGTCCACATACTTCTTTTGACGCCCTTCAGCATCAAATGTTGAGCCCGGCCAGCTATAATAGCCAACTTTTCGTAGAGACTCGGTGGGCGGATAGACAAAAGCCCCGCGTATGGTGGCGGTTTTCTTTTGGCGGCCGGCGGCCTTCGGAGAAGCCCCGGCAGCGCCAAGCAACTTCCTGGAGGTCAGCGAAATTCCCGCTGCAGTGGTGCCCATTGTCTGGAGGAAGCCCCGCCGGGACATCTCGCACACCTTAGCTGATTGTAACCTTTTCATCTCAACTCCTTTCCTGTTTAATTTCTGTAGTGTCAGTATTTTTTTTGAGAAAAATCAGGACTACTCAAAAAATAAGTTACTGCCATTATAAACAATTATGGGGCGCTGAAAAACTATTTTTTCATAGATTAGCTCAAACTGACCGGTTTTTTTTAGACACGGATTTACTTCGTATTGCGTATGTCGTATATCGTATGTCGTTAGAGGAATTTATTATCACAAAAGGGCACTCGTGCTACGTAGCGAGTACTTCGCAGAGTAGTACAAAAAGCACAAATAGATTAAAAAAAATTAAAGACACGGATTTACACGGTTTTTTTAGACACGGATTAACACGGATTAACACTGATTCTGGTTTTTGTTTTTTGTGAAAAAATCCTTGCAAAAGCAGGTGCTTTTGTATTAAAATGTGGTTTGGTTGGGATATGGAGGCGGGTTGGAAAAATTGCCTCTATTCCGGCACCGTACATTACACCCGCTTCATACCGGCCCTGCTTTCTAAAGTTATTGGCTTATATATCCCGAACGTGTTAGGCCTATTGAAAGGGCAAAAAATGAAAACGACAAAAAATCTGAATGTGTGGCTGGTGATGTCAATGTTCTTGCTGGCAATGGCGTGCGCAACTGCTGCGGGAGGAACCATCTATGTCGATGCCGATGGCCCTGCGGATTTCAATACCATTCAAGCGGCAATCGATGATTCTAACGATGGCGATACAATTATTGTTGGGCCCGGCATATACACCGGTGACGGCAATCGCGACATCAACTTTAACCGCAAAGCCATCACCCTCCGTAGCACTGACCCAAATGACCCCAATATCGTGGCCACAACAATTATCGACTGTAACGGCACCGAGACAGAGCCTCATCGCGGGTTTTATTTCTATAATGGTGAAGATGCTAATTCGGTCCTCGAAGGTTTTACCATTACCAAAGGTTATGGACCTGAGGAGCAATTATATGACCCCGCACAGCCGTTTCCATTATCTGTTGGTGGTGGGATTTTCTTTGAGCAGAGCAGTCCCACTATCAGCAAGTGCGTCATAACCGGCAACACAGCCGGCACGGGCTGTAGAATCATGGATTTTTTTGGGGTTGGCGGCGGTATCGCGTGCAATCAAGCTAACCCTGTAATCACTCGCTGTACTATTACCAACAACTGGTCTTGCTATGGCGGTGGAATATATGGAGGCTATTATTATTTCGGTCCGAACAAAAGCAGTCCTATAATCAACAATTGTACTATCTCCGGCAACTGGTCTTGCGAGGGTGGTGGTATTTGCGGCTGTGACGGGCCAATTATTGACTGTAATATTAGCGGCAACATAGGTGAACATCCGCGAGGAGGAGGGTTAGCCTTCTGTGATGGTAATATAATTAACTGTAGAATCACTGGCAATTGGGCTAAGTATAGTGGAGGCGGACTGTACGAATGTGGCGGCGTAATTATAGACTGTAATATTACCGACAACTCAACCGGCGGGGGCGGGGGCCCTTATAGCTGTGGTGGTGGTATCGCATGCAAAGACGCCTGCCCTGCAATCACTAATTGCACTATAACTGGTAACTATGCCAGATATGGCGGCGGAATATTCGGCTGTGATGGGCCGATTACAGGCTGTACCATCAGCCATAACTCGAACAGCGGACTGAGCGGCTGTGGTGGGCCGATTACCAACTGCACTATTAGTGACAATACATCCGGGCTAACCGGTGGTGGTTTGGAGGTATGTGCCGGAACGATCAGAAACTGTGTCATTAGAAACAACACAGCGGACCAATACGGCGGTGGCCTGTACGCCTGCAACGGCTCGATCACAAACTGTACTATTACCGGCAACCGCGTTTTAGCGGAAGGTAATACCATACTTGGCTCCTTTGGTGGCGGACTTTGTCAAAGCAACGGCAATATCAACAATTGTATCATCAGCGGCAATTCCGCTGGTGGCGACGGTGGTGGTTTAAGCTTCTGTGACGGGCTAATTACCAATTGCATAATCAATGGAAACCTCGCTCAATACAACGGTGGCGGGCTCAGTTATTGTTCGAACGTTATTAACTGCACCATCAGTGGCAACTTAGCTGGTGGGTATGGCGGAGGAATCTGCGATCTATATGGACAGGCTATCAATTGCATAATATGGGGTAACTCAGCACCCACAGGAGATGAAATTGCTATAATGCACGGTCTCGAAACAGAGGTTACATACTGTGATGTTCAAGGCGGAAAAGAGAGGGTGTATGTAGATCCCAGTTCTACATTAAACTGGGAGGCAGGTAATATTGATGTTAATCCTGAGTTTATTGACCCAAACAATGAAGACTTTCACTTAAAGCTCGGTTCGTTTTGCATCGATGCGGGGACAAATGACCCGAATGGTGGGCTTGCTGCAAATGACATAGAAGGTAATAATCGCCTCATCGATGGAGACAATGACGGAATTGCCGTCGTTGATATGGGAGTTTACGAATCTTTACCGGCGAATGAGCCCGTTATTGGCTTGTCGCAATGGGAGATCAGATTTTTGGCTCCCGAAGGTGGCCCAAACCCACAAAGCCAAACAATAGGCATCCGTAACATGGGGACAGGCACAGTTAACTGGACAATCGGCTATGATTGTGGGTGGCTGGATGTGAGCCCAACTGCGGGCAGCTCGACAGGCCAGTGGGATGAAGTTACACTTACTACGGATGTGGCAGGCATTGAGGCCGGCGTCTACGAGAGCGAGCTGGCGATTCTGGCAACTGGGGTTATTAACAGCCCGAGAATGGTAGGGGTTATTATGGTTGTTTCGGCCGACGTTGTACATGTTCCCAGCCAGTTCCCCACTATTCAGCATGGTATAGATTATGTCCAGGATGGAGGCATTGTCGTCGTTGCTGACGGCACTTATGTCGGCCAAGGCAACAGGGATATTGACTTCAGGGGCAAGGCAATCACGGTCAGAAGTGCCAACGGGCCGGAGAACTGTATTATCGACTGCCAGGGTACGGAAACAGAACCTCATCGAGGGTTCGTTTTCTATTCCGGCGAAGATGCAAGTTCGGTTCTCGATGGTTTCACTATTACAAATGGCAATACGCATCCAGAACTTATCTTAAGATCTGGATGTGGAATCTGGTGCAGGAATGGAAGTCCAACAATTACGAACTGCCGAATTATTAACAACACCGCTGGGCTTCTCGGTGGGGGAATTTCCGGCGCGGGCCTTGGTAAGAACAATAAACCAATTATAAGCGATTGTACTATCGCCAATAACAAAACTGAGGAAGGTCAATATGAGATAGGTTGCAGCGGAATAACCAACTGTGATGGTCCTATTACCGACTGTAACATAACCGGCAACTCCGGCAGTGGTATCAGTAATTGCAGCGCTTCAATTACTAACTGCATCATCACCGGCAACTCTAAGGGGGCAAGCAGATGCAGCGGCATAATCGCCAACTGCACCATTGCCGGCAACTCCGGCAGTGGTATCAGTAATTGCAGCGCTTTAATCGCTAACTGCACCATTACTGGCAACTCCGATAGCGGAATCTACTGCTATGAAAGCAGCCCTGCAATCACCAACTGCACAATCAGTGGCAACTCGGCAGAATATAGCGGCGGCGCAATCCGCTGCTGGATATCCAGCCCAACAATTACCAACTGCACCATCACCGGCAACACAGCTCAACTATACGGCGGCGCAATCAATTGCAGGTTCGGGAGTAGCCCAACAATTACCAACTGCACTATAACCGGAAATTCAGCGCAATATCCAGGCGGCGCGATATACTGCAGGGAGAGTTCTAACCCGACCGTCGCCAATTCCATCATCTGGGCAAATTCGCTCGAACAGATATATGTAACCAGCAATTGTTCTCCATCTATCACCTACAGCAATGTTCAAGACAGCTGGCCCGGCCAGGACAATATCGCTACAGACCCGTGCTTTGTCTGCCCCGGCTGCTGGGCCGATGCCAATGACCCGAATATTATTGTCGAACCCGACGATCCGAATGCCGTCTGGATTGACGGTGACTATCATCTGCTGGCAGATTCACCCTGTATCGATGCCGGCGACCCGAATTACATAGCTGAGCCAAACGAGACGGATTTAGATGGCAAGCCACGCGTAATCGGCGGGCGAATCGATATGGGTGCTTTCGAGTACAGTCCCTCAGTATGGGCTGAGGTCAGGATTGTCCCCCGCACCATCAACCTAACAAGCAAAGGTAAATGGATTACCTGCCATATATGGCTTTCCGAAGATTACGAAGTTGCCGATATTGACCCCAACAGCGTTTTTCTTGAGTATGAAGTGGGAGTCGAATCGTTCCGCGTCGATCAAGAACAGCAAGTTGCGATAGCCAAATTCAGCCGGTCAGGGGTTCAGGACATTCTCAACGTTGGGCAGGTCGGGCTTACAGTCAACGGGAAGTTAATAAACGGAACCGTATTCGAGGGGACAGATGTAATTAGAGTTATAGATAAAGGCCGCAGAAAGTAATTCAGCGTGTGTACGGCGGGCGGAGCCATCCCCAAGCTGCGCTTGAGGCTGCCACCCCAAACGAGGGACGATGGACGACAGAAGACAGACGACGGAGGGCAGAGGGCAGAAAGGGGACCGGAGTATCAGGGTATCAGGTTATAGGATACCAGGAATCAGGATATCAGGATTATAGTGAATTAGAGAATTAGTTAATTGGTGAATTGGTGACCCCATTAGAGTGGATCCCCGACTACAACCCCCTATCGGAGTCGAGGGCAGGCAGAGGACGGATGGTGAATATCGAATATCGAACCCCGACTGATACATTCGGGACAAGCAAGGAATATCGAATTATGAAAGAGTCCAGGGCAGGCACATAGGCCTGCCCCTACTTATTCACTTACAAGGGGTCAGGTGGCTCAGGGATTAGCTTCTGGACCAATTCAGCTATTTTTTTGGCCTGGCGGGTTTTATCATCTGGTTTTGCAGGGTTGGCGGTAACTTCAGGGATATAAGAATATGGGGTGAGAGGCAAATCGACAACAAAGGTTCTGCCTTTGTATCTTCTTATCAGGACAATGCCCAGCTTTCCACAGTGCTCAATGATGTCTCTGGAGAGGCCCTCGCGGGCTGCATATTCGTCAATCGACAAAAGCGATTTTTTCAGTTTGAAAGACGGCCGGGCTTCCTGCGAAGTTATCTGGTTCGTGGTTGCTTTCACCTCTACACGGCGTTGGCACCATCGTTGCCACATTTTTCTATAGGCCGTCTCCACACTGCGGGCAAAGCCGTTTGCGTCGCACAGCCTGCCGGCGAGCATTCGCTGCCGCATTGAAGCCCGCATCTTCACAAGGGCGTGAGGTTTGGCCGCGAGCGCTGCGGCCCTGTCAATATAGTCCTGGTGCGTCGAGGCCGCAAAGAACTCCAGACCGACGCGAGTTAATATGCTCAGTCCGACGCGGGAAACGTGACATTCGCCGACCAGCGAGATTACGGGTACGCCCATCCACAGGGCATCACAGGTAGTTGTAGTGCCATTATACGGATAGGTGTCCAGAGCGATGTCCACCTCGCCGTACAGTTGCAGGTGTTCAACGGCAGGTTTAAAGCCATAGATATGCACCCTGTCTCGCGGGATTCCCAATCGCTCGAACCGGCGGAAGTAACGCTCCCTTACCTGCTGGTCATCACCTGCTCTGAACTTCAGCAGAAGACGGGAACCAGGCTGAGCATTGAGGATTTGGGCCCAGAGTGCGATGATTAGCGGATTTATTTTGCAGCTATTGTTAAACGACCCGAAGGTGATATAACCTTTTCGGGCAGCCGGGGGAGATGCCACGGGGGGAGCAAAATCGGGAGGCCTGTAACAAAGAAACCCGTCCGGCAAAAAGACCAATTTTTCGGTATGGAATTGCTGTGATTGTGGCGAGTCGGCCAGGTCATCGGTCAAACGATAATCGACGGCCTGGATTCCGGTTGTATCGGGATAACCCAGGTATGTAACCTGAATGGGGGCGGGCTTACGTGCCAGGACAAGGAGGCGATTGCCGTCGGAGTGGCCTGCAAGCTCCACGAGGATATCGATGCGGTCCTGTTCGATAATACGGGCAACCGTTTCATCGCGCAGGCCGCGGACGTTTCGGTAGTGGTCAAACTTTCGCTTAAGGCGTTCGGTCATCCGGTCAGGGAAAGTAACATTGCCATATCCATAAACTTCTACGTTCCGGCGGTCGTGTCCATCAAGCAACGGCTCAAAAAAATATGCTACCGAATGTGTACGAAAATCAGGCGAGATGTAACCAACGCGAAGCCGACGGTCGGGGTCGGCAGGATTATTGTGAGACACTCTGGCCAGAGTTGGCGGGGCATGAAGCCGGCCCCATTGCTCGTGTTCATCAAAAAGGACCTGTGGGTCCAAATCCGGCAGATGATGCAGGTGATTGAGGAAATTTGAGCGGATATCTGCGTGCTCCGGCGCCCTTTCTACGGACTTTCGCAACAGGTCGAAGCCCTCTTTAATTTCGCCGGCCTGTATCAGGTCCCTGGCAAGGTTATTACAGACCCCTGCGTCATCTGGATATGCCTGGAGGGCTTTTCTTCGATATTGTATTGCCTCGGAGAGACGTCCCTGAGCCCTGCAGATAGTTCCCAGCTCGTTGCAGGCCGAATTGTCTTGCCCCCCTTTCAGGATTTTTTTGTACCACTGTTCGGCCTTGTCGAGCTGTCCGGTTTTACGGAAGACAGTCGCAAGCGCATAGATAACAAAGGCGCGGGACGGGTCGTTTTCCACTATTTCCCGGGCGAATTCGACGGCATCATCATCGAGAAGACGAATTGCTTCCTCAATTCGTCCAGCATCAGCAGCGGCGTTGGCCCTGGCGAGGAATTGGGGCAGGTCGTAGGTGGGATAGGTTGGCCCGGAGGTGGGAGATTGTTCTGTTTTCCTACTTTTACTCCGACTCATCTGGACCTTGTTCTAATACAGACAACTTAGCCTATGTACTCCAAGATTACTTCGTGGATAAATCTGCTACCGAAGCATTTGAGTACAGTCTTACCATATATATCATCGGTGAAAATGGTGGTTTTTGACCAGCTTTTTAAGAGACGGTTTGGCTCCAAGGTTCGGTCGGAATAGACAAACTTACGCAGGAACAGGTTGATTATCCTAACAGCAGCGGTGAAGGGACATAATAAACTTTCTTGCGGCGTGCGGCAGGAGAAGATGTATAATTTTCAGCCGGTGATAGCTTTCCAGCCTTGATTTAGTTCTTCCATTAGAGTGATTACTTCACGAATTATTTGAGGGTCGCGTTTTATGTTGGCCTGGGAGAGGCGATTACACATAAAAGAATAGAGCTTGCGAAGGTTGGTGGCTATTTCGCCGCCGGAGTCGGTATCCAGAACAGCATTGAGCTCGTTGATTATGTCCTGTGCCTTGTTTATGTATCGGCCCTTTGCTTCGTAGTTGCCCTTCTCCAACTCCCTGACTGCCAGCCGCATAAATTTGATTGCACCGTCGTAAAGCAGGATAATGAGCCGACCTTTGCTCTGTGTGGTAACTGCGGCATCCTGATATGCTTCGAGTCCGTTCATAGCGTTACTCCGTTATATTTTCAAAGGCCTTAAGCCTTGATTACAGCTTTTCAAAATGGATTCCTGCTTTCGCAGGAATGACACTTGCTGCTGAGAAACCGAATACCGTTGCTTTGTTACCCGGGTGTTTAACTTATGGGGAGATGACCGATGGTTTATGCCACAGTCATCTCCCCCAGTTGTCATTTAATACTCGGCTGCTGCTACCGTTATCTGAGCAGTGTCAATGCCATTTGAGGCATTGTATTTGCCTGAGCCAGCATAGCGATACCAGCTTGTGCCAACACCTGGTTTCTCGTCAAATTAGTCATCTCGGTAGCGACATCGACATCCGAAATTCGTGATTCGGCTGTCGCCAGGTTCTCGGCCTGAATTCCAAGAACTTGAGCTGTGCTTTCCATACGGTTCATCTTGTAACCGAAGGTTGCACGAGCATCTGCGTAGGTAGTGATTGCACTGGTAACAGCGGTCAAAGCAGTGGATGCGCTGGTTGTGCCGGTAATGTCAATGGTGTTGCTGTCGATCTGAAGGCCACTGGCAATCCTCATGTTGACAGCCTCGACTGTAATCTTATCGTCCTCACCATCGGCACGTTGACCGAAGTGGACGTCTACGTCGTCCGAAGCGCTGTCGAGCAGCGTGACGCTGTTGAACACGGTTGCCTGTGCGATACGGTCGATTTCTGCGGCCATCTCCTCAAACTCAGAATTCATAATGCCACGCTGTGCCGAAGAGTATACACCCGTAGCCGCCTGTTCAGCCAGCTGTTTCATACGCACGAGGGCATCGTTGATTGTTGACATAGCACCTTCCATTGTTTGTATCATACTGATACCGTCCTGGGTGTTACGAACACCCTGCTGAAGCACAGCGATGTCGGCACGCATCAACTCACGGACAGCCAGGCCGGCTGCGTCGTCTTTTGCAGTGTTGATGCGCAGGCCCGACGCCAGCCTTTCGACCGATGTTGCCAAGGCATTGTAGCTGTTCCCCAAGTGCCGAGCAGCCATATCCGCCATAACGTTACTCTTAATTGTTAACATGTTTTTGACTCCTTAAAAAAATCAAACCAATCTTTTTATTTCCTTTTTCTTTTTTGGCCCTGTCAAGCCCTGTTTCTTAAATTCAACGTGCAAAAGCACACCTTAAAACTTTGCTTTCATAAGCCCTTATCGACCGAAACAGAAGCGACTTGAGGAGTTTCTTTGCGGAAAATAACTGCAAAATCACCGGACCTGTAATATTGTTGTTGTAGATACTGATATTGGAGCTAAGGCGCTAAAAATGGCGAAAAAATCGAAAAAAATCTTATAAAATTAGGCGATTTAGCCTGGAAAATCTCGCAAATCGACGGTCTAACTATTGCTTTGTCACACCTCGAATGATTGATCCAGCAATGGTTCAACATTAGTCGGAAAGCGTGGATTCCTGCTTCCGCAGGAATGACAACCCTTCAATTGAGTGGGGACGGAGCAGTATTCGAGAAATGCTTTTATTTGTGAGGGTCCGGGTAACGAGGGAATAATTCTTGCTTGGTCCGCCGCAGGCAGGTATATTTCGAGGGATGGATAAGAGCATTTGTGGTGGATGTCAGTGGAAATGGGGAAGATTTCCGAGTGAAAAGCTCCCTCCTTTCACAGACGTCGGGAACATTCGCATCCTACTGCGGTTTCGGGGTAACTTTAGATACAGTCCAGGCAATAAATGCAGAAAGAGGAAGGACAAGCCGGTAAAAAGACGCTGCTTGTATTTAATTGCCACGAGGCATGGGTGTATCAGCTTGGGGTATTGGGATATGACCTTGACATAATTATAGGGCTTAAGGGCAGACACAAAGAAACCTGGGATGAGCAGATGCCGACATTGCTTCTACGCTCTCGACCAATTGCTACAGGATTCGATAAATGTATCGAGTAATTATTGAGTTTTTTTCGACAAATTAAGCGGGTAAGACAAGCTTCGGCACGATTATGTCGATTTCCGTCCAATCCGGGTAAGGATGCCTGCGGTGGCAAATGTACTCTGGGAAGAGCGCCCCGGCAAGCAATTATTAAACCGCTTGTAAGTCTTCGCCGATAAGAAATTAGTTGGGATAATTTGGGTCCGCACGACCGATTTCTGGTACGGGACATAGTTGTCCTATGCGGTGAAAGCTCTCGCCAAGTCAAACGCGAAGGAGCGGAAGGCGGTCAGACGTATAGTATATTTAATATCGGCCGCAACAATGTTCGGTTGGTGCGAGGCATAAACGATCATACGCAAATTGGGTTTGCCAAA
The DNA here is from genome assembly GCA_030601745.1 of Phycisphaerae bacterium. Classification (GTDB taxonomy): domain Bacteria; phylum Planctomycetota; class Phycisphaerae; order Sedimentisphaerales; family Anaerobacaceae; genus JAUVYQ01. The sequence goes on along the minus strand of JAUWBI010000051.1, from coordinate 6,692 downwards.
ATGGTAATGACTCACCCGGAATAGAGCAAAGGACGATGGAAGGATAAGTTATGGGAACAAAAACGAAAACAAGCAAAATTCCAGGTAAATGGAGCGACCTCGTCAAACTGTGGCCTTTGCGCCCTATTAGGGACAAGGTCAATTATGATAACGTCCGTGAAATAGCGGATGATTTGACCGGAAGAACAGACCGCAATGAAGACCAGACTGACTATCTTGAGAGCCTGAGCGCACTTATTAAAACTTACGAAAACAAAAATTGCCCTGCTGAGGCCAGCAACCTCATGTCAAATGGCCAATTTAGGCTGATCGATGTGGTAGACGATATGTGCGCTGGGAAAGATGTCTTTTTTCGCCTGGTGCGTGTTGCCAAGGACGTCATGACTAAAGATGTCAAGACGCTAACCCTGGATGACAAAGTGGAGACATGTCTGAATTTCATGAAAGATAACAAAGTCCGACACGTCCCCGTAATAGACCCTCCGACAGAAGAAGGAGCAAAACCGGTGTTCGTGGGTGTCGTTTCAGGAAGAGATCTGTCCCGACTGATGTCCCCGTATCTGGAAAAAGTCGGCGAGGAAGAAACAGACAGAAAGGCGCTCCGACAGCCGCTCACGCAAATCGTGACCAGAAAACCCAAATCCGTGTCGCCTGACACGCCGATGGCGGACGTGATTGCCACGATGGTCAAGAATCGCGTTGATATGGTGCCTGTTCTCGCTGATGAGGACCTCGTGGGCATTGTCACGACCGGGGACATCCTGAAGCTCTTCGTCAGGCTCCATAAGATACACCAGCTATCCGAGGAGGAAGGAAAAACCAGAAAGAGGATGCGGTTGGTTGATCTGACCTCTGGGGAGGGCCCAGGCGATATAGCGGCCTTGTTCTCATCGGCTTTCAAAACGGTTGAAGATATTTTGACGGAGCAACCGGATTGCCTCCAGGATCGAGACGACCTAGCCAAGGCAATTAAGATCATGCAGGATGGAAAATTCAGGCACGTGCCGATAGTGAACGAGAAAAGGGGAGTGGTGGGGATTATCTCCGATCGGAATGTCCTGCGCCATCTTCCCCCTCCTGGCGGGCAACAGCCGGTGGAGGCCGAGGCATTTCGCAGCAACCTATTTGCAGTTGACCCAAAGGACCCGAGCCTCAGCCTACGCGTCACGCGCATTATGGCGTCAGACGTAGTACACATCTTGCCCAGTTGCAGCTTCTACGATGCTGTAAAGACGATGCATGATGCGAGGATAAGCTGCCTCGTGGTGGTTGATGAGGGAGAAAACCTTCGCGGCATAGTCACTGTGACGGACGTGATGCGTGCTCTGCTTACCGCCTACGAACTGACCAAGAAATCCCAGGCCTACACAGAGCCAGCACAGCAGAGTGCCGCAGAGCCATCGCAGCCAAGTGGCGGGCTCAAGGGTCAAGACTAGCAGGAAGCTGAGCAAGATTACCTGTCAGTTTAGATGGGGAAGATTCCGGGGTAAGTTTAGATACAGTCCAGGCAATATATGCAGGAACAGGAAGAACAAGCTGACAAAAAGACGCTGCTCGTATTTAATTGCCACGAGGCGTGGGTATATCAGCTTGGGGTGTTGGGATATGACCTTGATATAATCGTAGGGCTTAAAGGCCGATACAAACCAAGCTGGGATGCGCAGATACGGCCGGTGCCGCCCAATTCCCGATTGATTACTCTGTCGGAAGCGCAACAGTCACGCACGTCTTACTACTGTATCATAACGCACAATATAACCGATTTGCTCGACGTTAAGCATCGACGGGAGCCACGGCTTACGGTTCTTCATCTGCCGATTGAGGCCCGGCTGGTGGAGGAAAAATCCGATATTGAACCGGAAAAGATGAAAGAAATGCTGCAGAAATACCTGAAATTGGTCGGCGGCCATGCGGTGGCTGTCTCTATGCTCAAGGGTAAATCGTGGGATTTTACCGAGGACATCGTGCCTTTTGGGAGTGACCCGGATGATTATTTGCCGTATTCCGGGGAGATAGCCAGCGGTCTTCGTATTTCCAATTTTATTCAGATGCGCAAACAGTTTTTATTATGGGACCTTCACGAAAAGGCATTTGATGGGATTCCGGTACGGATAGTCGGGCACAATCCGGGTATGCCGGGAGTCGCAGCTTCCGAGAGCTGGGAGCATCTAAAGAAGATGCTGCAGTCTCATCGATTTTACATTCACACTGCCGACCCGCGACTTGAAGACGGCTACAATATGGCCATGGGAGAGGCGATGGCTGCTGGGATGCCCGTTTTAGGCAATCGGCACCCCACATCGCCTATCAAACACGGCTTAAGCGGCTTTCTCAGCGACGACCCCGATGTATTGCGTAAATACGCCGGGATACTGCTGGAGGACAGGGATTTGGCGGCCAAGATGGGTCAGCAGGCCCGAAAGACGGTTATGGAGCGTTTCTCAGTGAGCAAATTCAAAGAGTCTTTTCTGCAATCCATCGAAACCGCCCGCCGCAAATGGGAGAGTAGAGAGGTTAATCTACCATCAGAAAGTTTATAGACTTTGAGAGATTGCTTCGTCGCTGCGCTCCTCGCAATGACAATCATTAATTAAGCTACGACAGAGTGGCAGATAGGGGCGTTCCGGGATTTGTTTAGACCAACACATCTACGAAGTCGTCGGCAATGAGCATTTCCCGGGGTTCTGAAAACTCAGAGTAGTTAGGGTCATCTGTCAGCCATTCATTAGTCCCGAATGTATCGGAGTTGGGATTGTTCCGTTCGGCGCCGGCCTGCTGCCCGAACCAGGCGTCCTGCTCCGCCGCCAGCGATGTGTCTTTAAAGGCGTGCTGCTCTTGCTGGTTTGTCAAAACAACTTCAAGCCGTTTTATCTGAACGCCACACTCTGCAAGGTTTCGGATTAGCTGTGGCAGTGCCTGTTCTATCTCATATCTGGTTTGTGCCCTATCGACTTCTAATAAACCGGTGATTTGGTCACCCTTGCCCTGGAATTTTATGAAAACCCTTCCGAGCTCCGGCGGGTTGAGGCGAATGGTGAGCTGCTGGTCGCCCTGACGTAAAGAGGTGTGCATAGATTCCTGGAGTTGTTCGCCAACGCTTGTAAAGGCATTTTGGGGCGAAGCATTGCCGGCGGCCTTTGCGGTCTGTGCAGAGGCCGGTGTTTGCTCTGCAATGGGGGCCTGGGCGTTATTGGAGAGTATCTGCTCGAAATTTGAATTAGAGCTATTGCCGGAGGTCGAACTGCGGTTGTCTTTCGTCTGGCCTGTGAATACCTGGACCTGTGCCGGGTTCAAGTTCTGGAGAAGTAGCCTGGCTGAGGGATTGTCAGCCTGGTCTTTGCCATTGCCATCCGTCAATTCTGAGAGTCCCGGCGTGCCAGGATGGTTTCGCCGAGGGGTATCAGCTTTGTTGGTTTCCGAATTGAAAACGTTCCTGTTTTCAACAGACGTCGGGAACCTGCGCGAACCCTGCTCTGGTTTCTCTTCAATAAGAGCGGAATTTTCCGTGTCAACCGGCACTTTTTGCCGGGGAGCAGCGGATTTGTCCTGAACTGCGGGGAAGCTGTCATTTGATACAGGTGTTTTTTGACCGCCGGAAATGGCTTGCCCGTCTGTAATAGCTGTTTTTTCGCCAGCAACGGCTGTTTTGCCGCCAGTGGTGGGCGTTTCGGGCGTTAATTTTTGGCCGTCCAATACAGATATTTTTTGACTGCCGGAAGCAATTGACGTGCCCGCAATTGCCGGTTTTTCGCCGGCTGGGGCTGTTTTGCCGTCGGCGGTCAGTGCTTCGGAGTTCAATTCCCTGCCATTTTTCTGGTTGATAAGGCCTTTTGCGGAGAGTATCTTACTTGATACCTGTATTTTTCCCGCGTTTTTACGTTCTGCGAGCTGATTACCGGTAACAAGCGTATCACTGGAGATGTCAGGTAAAACGTCTTTGAGCCCAAGCCAGCCCTTATCAATGGTTGGAAGAGGCACTTTTGCGACCGGCCTGGCGGTTGGTCCGGTGCCGGGAGGGAATTTGCCGGTTCTTAAGTTAGCAAGTAATTGGGCAAGTTGATAGCCGGCTTTCGGCTCCATTTTTCTGGCGCCCCCTTTTCTGCCGTGCTCGACGAGAGAGTACTTAGCCAACCAATCCTGTACCACAGCCGGCTGCTCGGCTCTGTCAGAGGTCGGGTTTTGCCCGTTTTGGGGCCCTTCGGTCGTTGTTTTTTTGCGAAGTGTGTGACGAAACTCCTGCGGCGGTCTGTTTATACGCTCATTTTGGGCGGTAGTAAATGTATTATCGGTCGCTGCTTCTGGAGCATTGGCGTGGTGTGTGTTGTCAGCCGAAGCTGGGGCAAACCGGCTGGTACTCCTGGCTGCTGCCGGCTTTGATGGAGTCAGGCCGGCTCCAACATTAGCTACGAACGTATTTGTCAACAAACCGGTATTCATCAAATAATCTTCAGAGCAACTGCCGTGCCAGTATGCGGGGGCGGCCTTCTGGTAGATGATAAGTGTTTATTAACAAGGCAGTTATGAATATTGAAAAGACAATGATTGATGGAAAATGCCCTGCTGCCGGCCCTGCTTGCTGCCGGCAGGAGGAGAAATATTCCTGGGTCAGGAAAAAAATTCCGAATTGAAAACATCCCTGTTCTCAAAAGACGTCGGGAACCTTCGCACCCTGCTTCGGTTTCCGGTCTGGCTTGTGGGTAAGTCGAAAGAGTTTGCGGTGGTGCCGACCTGTAAAAAAACGCACGCGGTTGTATAGAATCCTGACGTCGGTACTGCCATCCGAATGGGCGATTATTTGGGTTTCAGGCGGTTTTTCGGAAAGAATGGGCGGTTAATAGATTGAAAATGACCGGCTTTACGTATCTGGCACGATTATTGCTGATTTTTTCTGAGCAGACAAAGTTTGTGCAGAGATTTGGGAAAGGGTTCCCATTTTGCCCGACACCAAATGAGCATAGGCCCACGCCTATTTGGTGCCGGATAATTGGTGCGGGACAAAACGGGGCCCGAAACAGAGATGTCCAAGACAAGCAATATAATAGATTTTCTCGAAGCCGGTATAAGGGCAGAAAGCCTTCGCCAGAAGACGATTGCCAATAATATTGCCAATCTTGAGACTCCGGGATACCGCAGGATTGGTGTCAAGTTCGAAGAGCTGCTTGCCAAGTCCCTGGATTCATCCGGCTCGGCTGACCTTAGTGAAATGGAGGGGCTGATTTATCAGCCTAAACAGACGCCGGTGAAGTCAAACGGCAATGACGTCAACCTGGAGGTCGAAGTTGGTGAGATGGTCAAGAACACTCTTCGCCACAAGGTATATATTCGGGTACTGAGCAAGAAATACCGCCAAATGGAATTGGCGATGAACACAGGTAAGTAGTGACCTCGCACAAATTAGGGGTGAGCCCAAACTCAACTGGTGCGGGTCCAGAAAGGGATAGAGCAGATGGAAGTTAACAATACCTTCGGCCCCATAGATATAGCGATTTCGGGTATGCGAGCCCAGAGCAAACAGATGGAAGTGATTTCGTCGAATGTTGCCAACGCCCGCACGACCAACACCGGCAAGGGCGAGCCTTACCGCAGACTCGAAGCGATATTCAAAACAGACGGGGACGATATCGGCGGCGTTAGTCTGGACGAGATAGTCAGGGATATGAGCGATTTCCCCAAGATTTTAGACCCCGGGCACCCTGATGCGGACGAGCATGGGTATGTGACGATGCCCAACGTGAATTTGCCGATTGAGATGATAAATCTAAACATTGCAATGCGGGCGTACCAGGCTAACGCCGCAATCTTGAAACGTTATCAGACAATGGTGGAAACCGCACTGGAATTACTTCGATAAGTGAAGGAAACAGATATGGTTAACCTAAATGCCAATGTAGGCTCGATATTGCCCAAGATTAACGTCGATTTTCCCGGGATGCCAAAAGTTGGAGGCGGGCAGCAGAAGTCAGGCTTTGCCGACACTATCAAGGCCGCCGAAAAATACATATCCGAGGTTGATGACCTTCAACAGTTATCGAATGCGTCCATAAAGGATTTGTTGTCCGGCAAAAGCGAAGATATTGCTTCGGTGGTCTCGGCGGTGGCTAAAGCCGATATGAGTTTCAAGCTTCTTGTGGGCGTGAGAAATAAGTTAATCGAAGCGTACAAACAAACTATGAGTATGCCGTTGTAATTGATTATTGATTATTGATTATTGATTATTTTCTATTGATTATTTTTAACGTCTTTTCCAATCATCAATAATCAATTAACGAAGGGATTTGATGGACTTTTTCCAGAAGATAAGCGCAGTCTGGCAAAAGACAAGCCTGGTCCAGCGAGCTTTGCTGATTGCGGTCGTTCTGACATTTGTTATTGTTGGTGTGCTGCTTATTTACTGGGTTCGCAGGCCGGATATGAGAATACTGTATCGTGAGCTGGCCCCTGAAGAAGCGTCCAAGATTACAGAGAAGATCAGTGAACAAGGTATTGCTTACGAGCTGCGAGCCGGCGGAACAAGTATCTACGTTCCGGAAGCGAAAGTCTATCAGCTTCGTCTGGATATGGCCAAAGAGGGGCTTCCGGAAGGAGGTCAAAAAGGTTACAGGATATTTGATAATGAGCGTATCGGCATCAGCCCTACTGTTCAAAATATTAACCTCAAGCGTGCGTTAGAGGAAGAGCTCGCCATGAGTATC
>JAUWBI010000101.1 GCA_030601745.1 Phycisphaerae bacterium | reverse complement strand
GATACAGGCCGTATTGTCCCCTTTAAGTTTAGCGAGAACGGCGAAGAGGTGTGCCTGTCCTCGGCTGAGGGTGATATACTGACGGGCTACCGTGAGGTGGAAGATTTCGGCGCTTCGGAAACCAACATATCATTCGGCCGTTACTTCAAGAGTAGTACCGGTAATTTTAACTTTGTTGCGATGGACCACAACACACCGTGGGAACTCAATGCTCTTCCCAAAGTCGGCCCGATAGTTATCAACGAGATTATGTATCATCCGGACTGGCCTGACGGCGGTTCGTACAATAACGACGACTATGAATACATCGAGCTGCACAACATTACCGCTTCTCCGGTGACTCTATACCACCGGGATGCGAAAGGCGAACCGTGGAAGTTCACTGATGGTATTGACTTTACTTTCCCTGCCAGCCCTAACGAAGTCACGATACCGGCCAATGGGTATCTATTGGTGGTTAAGAACCCGGCGGCATTTGGGTGGCGATATCCGTCTGTACCCCTACCCCCGGAGAGGATTCTCGGCCCTTACGATGGCCGGCTGCGCAACGGCGGCGAGAGAGTGGAGCTTTCAATGCCCGGCGATGTCGATGCCCAGGGTGTACGCCAGTATATCCGCATTGACAGGGTAAATTACAGCGATGGCTCGCATCCTGAAGATTGTCCCGGCGGAGTTGACCTCTGGCCCATCGAGGCGGACGGAGGCGGCAAATCGCTTACACGGATTGACTCGAACCTTTACGGCAATGACGTTATCAATTGGGATGCGAATGGCCCAACGCCCGGCATCATCAACCCGTAAATTCCTGATTGCAAGAGGGAAAATGTGCTTGATTTAGCTGCAATTCTATTGTAAAATACGATAGTGCTGATTTGGGTTTTTGAAGCACGGTGTGCAGTGTTTTTTGATGAGGGGCAAACGATGAAAAGCTTTATTTATGGGACGTTGGCGGTCTGGGTGGTAATGGCCTGTGTTTGTCAGGCGGCCCCTGAGCCGGCTATAGTGCCAGGCCCGGATGACTGGACGGTAGATGTAACATTTGAGCATCCGCAGCAAATCGCGCTGCAGCTAAGGGGTGGGAGCAAGCTGAGACGATTCTGGTACACGATAGTAACGCTTACCAATAAGACAAATCGCGATGTTGACTTCTATCCCCAATGCGACCTGATGACAGATACCTTTGAAATTATACCAGCAGGCAGGGATACGCCGGCAGCGGTTTTTGAGCAAATAAAGAGGCGTCATCAGAGGCGGTATCCGTTTCTTGAATCGCTGGAAAAGGCGGGTAATAAGATACTTCAGGGCGAAGATAACACGAAAGATATCGCTATTACCTGGCCTGATTTTGACGCGCAAGCCCAGGGTATAAAAGTATTTATAACAGGCCTGAGTAACGAGACGGCTGCTATCGACCATCCGATAGCGAAGGACAAGATGGGTAAGCCGGTCAAAGTTTTCCTGAGGAAGACGCTTGAATTGAGCTATAAGCTGAGGGGTGATACAGCCCTAAGGCCTGATGTCAAAGTGAGTTACAAGGGCAAACGCTGGATTATGCGGTAGGTTTTCGTATTGGGTCGTGCGTATCGCGTATGCGTATATCGCAGGGGGGATTTGGGGGCATATCTTCAATCAAATACGCAGGTTTTCGCATCAAAGACGCAGGTTGGTCGAAAAAAAGTGGGAAAAATTGCAAAAAAATGCGCAAAAATGCGCAAAAATGCGAGAAATTGCAAAAAAATGCAAGAAATTGACACTTTTTGAGGACTTTTTTTATACCTCCCTGCATAAATAATCGATTTAGAAAGTGAGGAGCAAGAGGAGTAAGAAGTGGGGAGACAGGAATAAGCAGGGAAAAATTGAGAACGTAGAATTTAGAATTGAGAATGTAGAATTTCAAGCCGGGGGAGAACAGCAGAGTGAGCCGGCGGTAAAATAAAACGCCGGTGGAGATTCCGGTTAGTGTATAGCGAGAATTGCCGGGGTAAAGCCCGGCGTGAGGAAAGATTGAAAGGAAAAAGAATGCCTGCAACAAAAGCAAAGAAAAAATCTATGAAAATGCCCGAAATAAAACGCAAGGCAAAACGTCTCGGCGTAAGCGCTGGAAAAATGAAAAAGGCAGAACTTATCCACAGTATCCAGGAAGCGGAAGGGTGTACGCCGTGCTTTGGAACGTCAAACGGAGAATGTGTTTACAACGACTGCTGCTTTATGCAGGACTGCCTTAAAGTCACGGTGTAGATTTTCGTAGTTCGTATGTCGTAGTTCGTATATCGTATGTCGAAATTTGCAGCCACAGAGGGCGTTTGGCCACGAAGGCACGAAGCCACGAAGGAAAATTAGACACGGATTGACACAGATTTTGTTTAGCCACGAAAAGGCACAGAAGTCGCGAAGAGAAATGGTGGGTACTGCCCAGGCTACAATCTTATCGTTTTGTCAAGGGAAGCTGGCAGTTTTATCGCACACTATATGCATAAAGAAACTCGTCATGGCGAATGTACAGCCTGCCACCGCAGACTACAGGATGAGCCCAACTGTTACCCTTTCCGCCTTTAGGAATCTTGAATGAGCTGACCAGCTCATAGCCGGCTGGAGTTGGTCGGACAAGTCCCATGACGCCATCTTCGCTTAGTGTGTAGAGCATTCCATCAGCGTACGTGAGTGAACCCTTGCCCACGCCCTTGTCCATATACTTCTTCTCGCCAGTTTCCCAGTCCAGGCAGACCCACAAGTTGCTGTTGCGGAAGGTGCTCGTGCCGTAGAGATTTCCGTTTACCAAAAGGACCCCGCCGTGGTGATTATCGAGCTCTTTTGAACGCCATATCTCTTCAAGCGAGGCTTTGCCGTCTTTGACATTAATCTTCCACTTGACGGAGCCTGCTTTCAAGGTGCTGATAAAGACGTGCCCATCATGATAGATGGGCATCATCACGTTTTCGTCCGCGTATGACTCGTGTTTGACGTGCCAGAGTAGTTCGCCGGTGTCGGCATTGACTCCGATTATGCCTTTGGAGGTCAGCGTGATGATGATTCGCAGTCCCTGACACACAGCCAGAGTCGGAGAGGCATAGCCCGCCAGTTCAGATGTGCTGGGTGCTTTCCAAACAACTGCTCTCGTATTCTTGTCCAGTGCAACCATACACGTTTGAGGTCCTCCCGGACAACAAATCACGTGATCTCCATCGATTAACAAGGATTCAGCCAGGGCCCATGTGGAAGTTTTGCTTTTGAACTTATCGAGGACATTCAACTCCCAAATCTTCTTTCCCGTCCTGGCTTCCAGGCAGACTACATTGCCGAGAGGGCTTTGGTGGAACAGGCGACCCCCATCAATGGTTGGTGTTGCGCGCGTGCCGGGGCGGTCTTTGGTCCAGGCTTTGCCGTTTTTCACTTGCCACACAACTTTGCCATCCAGGTCTAAGGCGGTGACGACTGTATTTTTTTCGAGGTTACCGGCTGTGTAGATCATTCCAGCCGCAATCGATACGCTGGAATACCCATGTCCCAGCCCCCTGGCTGTCCAGAGCAGGGCAGGCCCTTCCTCGGGCCAGTTCTTCAAAAGCCCTTTTTCAGCGGAAAGGTTGTCTCGGTTTGGCCCGTGAAATTGAGGCCAGAAGGGATCTTGGTCAGCAGCGTATGCTACACTCGTTAGGATAGGGCCACCGATTAGCATGATAGAGATACATTGCCGAATTATGGCGGTTGACGTGAACATCCGGACTACTCCTTTTCTTAGAACAATAAATTCTGAAATCTCAGTCGGGATTGGTGGGCTGAAGTCCACCCTACAATCTGTAATCTTATCGTTTTGTCAAGGGATGCTGTCTCTATTATAAATCCGAAATCCGAATTTCGAAATCTCCATCCTCCGAAGTAGAACTTCTACGGAGGACAGGCGAAACAAATTCAAAATCCGAATTTTCAAATGTTCAAAACGTGCGTATCCGAGATTTCCCAAATAAGTCGGGATTTGTGGGCTCAAGTCCACCCTACAATCCGTCCATCCTGCACCTTTAGCTTTAGAGCACCTTCGTCTGTCCGGGCATGGCGATGGGGTAGCCGCCCTGGGCGTTTGGCTTGACTGGTGGGTCGGAGTCCATCGTGTACCGGTCCAGGCCCGGTGCCAACTCCAGGTTCGAAGCCAGCGCCTGTTCCCAGGTGAGCATCTTTCCGGACTCGGCGGCCATGCGTCCGAGGATGCCGGCCATAGCGGCGTAGGCGGAGCGCTCCGTCTCGTTGTAGCGCTTGTCCTTGCGGATAGCGTGGAACAGCAGGTCGTGCTCAAGCTGGTACGCATTACAGCGCGGCCCGTCGTACTGCCAGATTACATTCTCGGATGTCTGCCGGTGGCGTTTGAAAATGCGGGGCTGTGAGATCCCTTCGCCCAGAACGGCGGAGCCCTTTGCGCCATGGATGACGTCGCCGAAGAAGCCCCAGCAACCGGCCATGTGCCGGCCTTGCGCGAACAGTCGCGTACCGTCGGGAAAGGTGTATTCCACTGCATAATGGTCGAACAACTGGTCGGGCTGGGTACGGACCTGTCGGCCTCCTTGACCCTGAGCCGATACCGGCCAGGCGTTCTTGCACCAGCAGCACGCGTCGATGTTGTGGATGAGCCAGTCGAGGATAAAGCTGCCGTTGAGCCAGGTGAAGCAGGAGTAGTTTCGGATTTGGTGTGCCAGTTCGCTCATCCCGGCGGATTTTTGAGCGAATCCGACCGGGGCGTGCTCGCGGTATGCCCAACACGTGATGATATCGCCGATGACGCCTTGATGTAGTTGGCGGACGGCCTGTTCCAGCGGCTTGTAGTGTCGACTCATCAAGCCGCCGGCGATCTTGAGATTCTTTTTTGTGGCCTGCTCGCCGGCCTTGAGGACTCGGCGAATTCCCGGGGCATCGACGGCGAACGACTTCTCCATGAACACGTGGCAGCCTTTGGCCACCGCGTATTCCAGGTGGATGGGGCGGAAAGCCGGAGGCGTGGCCAGGATGATGACCCCGCCTGGCGCGATGGCGTCGATGGCCTTCTTGTACGCATCCAGGCCGAGCAGCTGTCTCTCCTGGGGAACGTCGACCTTCTGGGCGAACCGCTTGGACAGACTTTTGAGGCTCGTCCGCAAGCGGCCGGCGAACACGTCGGCCATGGCGACCAGCTGGGTCGGCCCCTTGGTCGACAGCGCGTTGACCGCAGCGCCGGTCCCGCGTCCGCCGCAGCCGACCAGAGCGATCTTGATAGTGTTCTGCTCGGTGGCGTAGGCCCGCGCGCTAATGGCGCTGGCCAGCGCCGCGCCGGCTAAAGCACCGGAGGTTTGCTTGATGAACTCACGGCGGGAGGTCGAAGGTTTCCGAGTCTTGCTTTGTACATTCATGAATTACTCCTTTCTTTTTGTCTGATGACCGATAGTTGCACAGGATGGGCTTTAGCCCATGCGGTTCTTGTGGTAGGATCAAAGCTGCCAATCCCGCTTATGCCGGTCATATTATGGTCGGAATTGTCGGAAAAAGCAAAGGAATTACAGGATATATTTTAATGGGTGCACTTGGCGTTTGTAGGTGGATTTTTCGGGTCATAAGTCCATCAGGTATATAAATCCGAATATCGAATATCGAACAAGGAATAACGAATTATGAAGTTGAGATTGCCGCGCTCGGCTGCGCCTCGCTCGCAATGACAATTTTTAATAGATTCCTCGACTTCGCAGGAGTGACAATTTTTCTACCCCGCACTTACGTTTGTGGCTCTGTTATTTTACTTTTATTTCGGTTCGGCTTTGAGCTTATTGTCGGCCTGTTCCCAGGCCTTGCGGATGTCGTCGGTGGGCTGAAATCGAAACCAGAGGATAAAACCTTCGGACCGTTCGGCTTTGCCGTAATAATGGTCCGCGGTGACGAGTTTGCCGTTAGAGTGAATAAAGACGAACAACTTAACAATGCCGGTCTGCTCTACGCCACGGGCCAATGCCAACTCGGGTAAGGGTGTGGGTGAGCCGGGAATAGGAAGCGAGGGAATTCCCAAAAGAGTGCTTTTATATTCGGTGCCAAGTGTGCCCGAAGATATTTCAGCTATGTAATCGGCCTGGTCGGCGTTCTGGACAAGAACAGCGCCGATTTGGGCAAAACGGGCCCGCACCGCTGTCTTGACGTATTCAATGTCGTAGGATTTTAGATTGGTGAAGTCGAGGTAAGTTTTTTTCCCGGCAACCTGGGGGATGCGGAACTTGGCAACGGCGTTGTCAACGGCTCCGGAGAGTAAAAGCTGCTCAATGGCGGTGCGCTGTGTGTTGGTAAAACTTCGTGTAGTGCAGCCGGTTATAAAGATTAGTAAAATGGTTGCAGCAATGATATATTTCATTTTTGGCCTCGCGAAAACATAATATAAGCGGGTCTATGGTTGTATGTCAACTATGTTTCGGGGAGAATGGTTTTTCACCACCCCCAAACAAGTTTGTACTACTCTGCGAAGCAGCGCTTCGCTGCGAAGCACAAGAGGATGCCACCCGACGATAAAATAAATGATTATTGATTATTTTTTTGGCAAGTCCAACACCCTCTTGCATTTTGGGCATCGAACCTTGTTAGCCTTAAAATTCGGCGGGATTTTTAGTTTCAAGCCACATAAACAAGTTAAGAAAACAAATTGATTGACTCTTCGCATAATGTCGCCGACCTGCCGCATCTGTGTTTTGAGCCGCTCTTTCTTTTTGGCTTCTGTGCTAGCTTGGCGCAAAGCGATGTCCTCCTTGGTCAGAGCGGAAGGGGGGATGACCGTTTTGGTGTGTGTTATATCACTGAAAGACCTGGAGTAATCTTTAAAAGATGCGCCGTGGGTCATATTGCGTAAAATTCGTATGCGCTCGGAAATCGGCGGGTGTGTACTGGTCAGGTCGGATAATTTCATTTGTTTCTTTTTCTTGAAAGGATTGACGATGTACATCGGGGCGGTAACCTTGTTCACGGTGGCCAATTGGGGCGACCTGTCATTGGCAATTTTTTCGAGCGCTCCGGCGAGACCTTCGGGGTAACGTGTCAATCTGGCGGCGCCGGCGTCGGCGAGGTATTCGCGTTTTCTTGAAAGTGCGTAATATAACAGATAGGCCATTATGGGGGCGAGGATTGCGGCCACTATTGCGATTATCAACATAATAAGCTGAGCCTGACCGCCTCCTTTTCCGCCGGATGAGTATCTTCGGCTGGAGCCCATTGAGCTGTAGAACATACCTCGCAAAAAGACCTGCGAGAGTAAGACGATTGAGCCGAGCATAATTCCGGCGAGGGTTACGAAAAGGATGTCACGGTGGAGGATATGACTTATTTCGTGTGCGATGACACCCTGGAGCTCATCACGGTTGAGGCGGCCGAGGAGGCCGGCGGTTACGGCGACGGAGGCGGTTTCCGGTTTTCGGCCGGTCGCAAAGGCGTTGGGGGCGGGGTCGTTGATGATATAAACTTTTGGCATAGGCAGGCTGGCAGCGATTTTCATTTCTTCGACAACGTTGAATAGCTGGGGGTGGACATCGTGAGTAACGGGTTTGGCCTTGCTCGCAGCGAGAAAGATTTGGTCTCCGCTTGAGAAGCTGACAGCGGTAAGAATGAGCCAGATTACGGTGGCGATAATCAGGCCGAAGAAGCCGCCCTCAGGGCCGAAGAAGCTCAGGCCGATGATAAAGCCCAGCAGCATCAGGCATACCGCCATTAACACCAGCAGGACAATAGAGTTTCTCTTGTTTGCTCTTATCAGTTCCCACATAGTTAATTTTGAATTTTGAGTTTTGAATTAAGATATCTTATCTATTGTCGTCGCCTGTTTTTACTATGCTCGTTAAAATTTTAATCAGTTCTTCCGATTCATCAATCAGGTTTTGACTGTGTTGTTTATTGAGAATTTCTCCGTCTCTTAGTAATCTCAGCCAATAATTTGTTTCCCTGGCCTCCTTTGGGGCAATAGACATTTTAGCAAAAAAGTCCTTTCGGCTTCGCCCTGCCAAAGCTTCTTCAACATTAGCACCTATGCTTGTACCTGACCGTAAAAGCTGACTCGATATCTCAAAATGCTTCTGTTGTTTAAGTCGAGCACACAGCTTTATAATTTGCAAAGCGAAATTGTAGCTCTTTTGTTTAACGACGTTTTCGGACATTAGCCGAAAATTCAAAATTTAGAATTCAAAATTAAAAACTCACTTTCGGCACTTCCCGCTCAGCAGCGACTTCAATCTCGAAGAAGTCGCGTTCGGTGAATCTGAACATATTCGCAATGATGTTAGAAGGAAACATCTGAATCTTGTTGTTAAAGAACAGGGTCTGGTCATTGTAGCTCTGTCGGGCAAAGGAGATTTTGTTTTCGGTGCTGGTGAGCTCTTCCTGAACGGCGAGGAAGTTTTGATTGGCTTTGAGGTCGGGATAGTTCTCAACGACGAGCATAAATTTGCTGAGTGCTTCGCCGAGTGCACCTTCAGCCTTTGAGGCCTCGGCGACGCTTTTGGCACCCATAGCCTGGCTTCGGGCATTTGTTATCGCCTCAAAAGTCCCGCGCTCGTGCTTCATATAGCCCTTGGCGGTTTCGACGAGGTTGGGAATCAAGTCGTGGCGGCGTTTGAGCTGGACATCAATTTGGGACCAGGCATTATCGACCTGATTGCGGAGCCGAATTAAAGCGTTGTAGATACCAATCACGAAAAGAATAAGCAAGACAGCAACAACAGCAATGATAATGATTGCTGTAATCATAATTTCACTCCTTCAAAGAACAAAGCTTTATTGTTTTTTTATTACGATCGTTTTTTGATTATATATGCCACGATGAGAAGAACGGCGCCAACAATTATCAATCCCCAGCTCAGCTTACTGAGGGCAACGATGGGTGATATTAGTGTCATCATGATTTTTTCCTTTCATTCTTTAAATTTGTTTCGTTATTTTTGTATTATACTCATTTTCTTTATTAAGTCATCAGATTTTTCTTTTCCGCCGGTGAGCCAGTCGAGCGTGAAGCGGGCGAAGACGATTTTTTCATAGGGGTTCTTGTCACCGGCCTCGTAAAGGCAGGCGATGTCGGCATCGGGCAGCACGGTCAGGCAGGAATAGGCGGAGGGGCCGGCGTAAAGCACTTTCGAGACCGGCCAGGTTTTGCCCTCGTCGTAGCTTATTCGGACGGTCATATCGCGTCTGTTGCCTCTCTCGGGGTGGGCGGGATTGGAAAAAAGCAGGCGGTTCCTGTCGTGGTGCGTACGGAGAGTATATCGCAGGAAGCTTGCCTGGCAGATTGGTTCGACGAGAACAGGGTCGTGAGTTACGTTCGAGAAGGTGATTCCGCCGTTGGTGCTGGTGGCGACGGCTCGCGTGGTTTTCGAGCGGTCGTAGTTGCGCATATTTATCATAAGGTTGCCGTCGGCCAATTCGACGACCTGACATTCGTTGACCTTTGGGCGGATTATGCCGGCGATACTCCAGGTTTTGCCGTGGTCGTTGCTGATGATAACGTGTGAGTTGTAGCCGTCCGGGTCGTCGGGTGAGACGAGACTGTGGTCGCAGGGGATGACGAGGCGTCCCTTCCAGGGGCCTTTTTGCAACTGGATTCCGACGCCCGGGCCGGTGGCATACCATCGCCATGCTGGCCGTTTGGCCGTATCGGTTATCTCCGCTGGTTTCGACCAGGTTACGCCATCGTCGTCGCTTCGGCTCACGTAGACGCGGCGTGTGTCTTTGCTTGTGTTTTTCTTGATTGCTGACTCGCGGTCGTCGCCGCGGTTCCAGGTCATCAGCAGGTAGATGGTGCCGGTCTGCTGGTCGACGACGGGGCAGGGGTTACCGCAGGTATTGCCGTTATCGTTCCAGACGACCTGTTGTTTGCTCCAGGTTTTGCCAGCATCCTCGGAGCGTTTGAGCAGCAGGTCTATATCGCCGCTGTCTGACCTGCTTTTTTTGCGTCCCTCGCAAAACGCCAGGAGTGTGCCCTTGCTGGTGACAATGAGTGCGGGGATGCGGTAGGTGTGATAGCCGTCGGTGCCGCTGACGAAGACGTTGGTCTTCTGCGGTTTGTGCGATGATGCTGCTTCCGCGGTCGCTGCCGGAGCGCTGGACAAGACGCAGGCAAACAGTAGAATGGACATCAGCCGTAAACTGACTCGTCTCATATTTAATCTTTCTGATTATGGCCGAACATATCGGCTAATAACTTTTGGATTTTACTGTCTTTATCCAGCTCGGCCCTGTTGAAGATGTCCTGCAGTTCGCCTTTGTCAAACCACAGGCCATCGCCTCTGCGGCACTTGTCAATGAGCAGGGTTGGGGTGGATGCGCCAACGATGATTTTCCTCATTTTTTTGTAGCATATAGGGCATTTTCTGGGTTTTTCGGTGGATGCAGAATCGATTTTGAACGAGTCGAGTAATTGCCCGGCTTTTTCGGGCTCGCCGAGTAGCAGTTCGAGTTCGCCGGCGTCGAGCCAGATACCGCCGCAGTCGGTACAGTGGTCGATTTCCACTTCCTCAAGTTCGAGGGTAATCATTGCGTTTTTGCAAACGGGACAATCCATACAATTCTCCAAATATTAACCGCGGAGAACGCGGAGTACGCAGAGAAAAAATCAAAATGACAAATAAAAATTCAAAAATAAAAAGCATTTCACTTTTTTCAGACACGGATTAACACTGTATTTTATAAGGTCTTACGGTAAAAACCAAATACAAAACGGTCAGTTTGAGTAAATAATAAGGGGGTATATTACATTCGCAGGGCTGGGAGGTCAAGGGGAGAATATCGAATATCCAATATCTGGGCTTGGCCATCCCACTTGGGAGAATAAGGAATGCTGAAGTAAGGAGGAGTAGGGTTACGGGTTGCGGGTTACGGGTTTGAGTGGATGATTTAGGCAGTTATTATCGGGCTTTGGCGAGCTGCTGGTTAAGCAAGGGGGCCAATTTGAGTTGTAATCCACATTAACGAGGGCGAATAGATAAGGGAATATTTGTACTTGACGGTGGTGATTTGGGTGGTTATTATAAATCGCGATTACGAGGGCCGCTACGGATAGCGGCTAAATAATTAAAGGGAACGGAATATGATAGTTGACTGCCACACACATATAAATTTTGCTGCCGACGATGTTGAGACGTCCGAGCATCTGGAGGCGGCAGAGCCGGTAGATGTCTGCATAGTACTGGCTACTGCGGAGGGGCCGAGCGAAGAGGTCAATAACCGAGTATCCGAGTATGTGAGCAAACATAAAGAAAAAATGGTTGGTTTTGCGGTTGTAGAGCCCATGCAGGACGGTGTCAGCGTTAAGAATCTGACAAGTATCAGAGATAAGCTGGGACTTGAGGGTGCGGTTCTGTACTGTTCGAGCTGTGGTTTTCACCCGGCGCACAGCAGGGCGATGCGGTTTTACGAATCGGCGGAAGAACTTGGTTGGCCCGTTTTCTTTCATAATGGTGGACATCTTGGGCCTGATGCTGTTCTGGATTATACTCAGCCATATCTTCTGGATGAGGTTGCCAGGACATTTCCGGGCTTGAAAATTTTGATTGGAACTATGGGGATGCCCTTTACTGAGCAAACATTGTCGATGGTGTCGAAACACGAAAATGTGTATGCGGATTTGACGATAAGGCCCGGCAATGTCTGGCAGGTTTACAATACGGTAGTGCCGGCATACGAATGCGGGGTGATGGATAAACTGTTGTTCGGCAGCGGATTCCCATCGGGCCACGCGGGGGAGTGCATAGAGACGCTGCTCGGCTTTAATATGCTTTTAGCAGATACGAATTTACCGACGGTCCCGCGAGGTAACATTCGAAACATCATTGAACGTGATACGCTGGAATTGCTTGGAATAGAAAAGAAAAGCATAAGAGCACAAGAACATAAGAGCACAAGAGTATAAGAGCGAAAGAGCACCAAGGAAGATGGGAACATAATTAGCGATGGCTGAGCTTCTGGAAGAGCGCAGGGAAAGCTGGGGGACGCGGGGTGGATTTGTTCTTGCAGCGGTTGGTTCTGCGGTGGGTCTGGGCAATCTGTGGGGGTTTCCGTATAAACTTTACAGCTACGGGGGCGGGGCGTTTTTGATACCTTACATAATTGCTCTGGTTTTGGTCGGCATTCCTATAATGATACTTGAGTTCAGCATCGGCCATTATACGCAACGTGCTGCGCCGGAAGCGTTCAAGCGAGGCCACAAGCGTTTTGAGATTGTTGGCTGGTGGGGGATTATTCTGGCTTTTGTCATAATTACTTATTACCCGGTTATTCTGGCGTACTGCTTCAGTTTTTTATGGTACAGCATTGTTGGGATTTTCAACGGCGGGGAGCTGCCGTGGGCAGGTGAGGGGATGGCCGGGGTTGCGAAGGCCAAGAGTTTCTTCATCGACACATATCTGGGCAAGACTGAAGGCCCGGCTCTTGGTGCTATTCGGTTGAACATTGTCTGGCCTCTGATAATTACGTGGGTGGCGATGTACTTTTGCATATTCAGGGGTGTAAAGCTTGTCGGCAGGATTGTGTGGCTGACTGTTCCTCTGCCGTGGCTGATGCTTCTTATATTAGCTGTGCGAGGTCTGACCCTTGAGGGAAGTATGCAAGGGCTGGCTTATTACCTCGACCCGGTGTGGTCGGAACTTGCCAAGCCAATTACGTGGCGTTATGCGTTCGGGCAGGTGTTCTTTTCATTGAGTCTTGCGTACGGTGTTATGATTACTTATGCGAGTTTTCTGCACAGGAAAAGCGATATTAATAACAATGCCGCTATTATCAGTATCGCCGACTTTGCGACGAGTTTTGTGGCGGGTCTGGCAGTATTCGCAACGCTGGGCGGAATGGCGTTCGTGACCCAGCAGGCAGGTAATGCGGTAAGAGTAGAAAACGTAGCTGAGTCGGGGCCGTCACTTGCTTTTGTGGCGTTTCCGTATGCTTTGGCGCAGCTTCCATATTCGGCGTGGTTCAGCTTCGTTTTCTTCTTTGCGCTTGTTACGCTTGGGATTGACTCGGCGTTCTCGCTGACGGAATCGATTCTGGCCAGTATCGTTGACAAAACGGGATGGCGAAGGAGTATTGTCCTTCCTGTGATGAGCGTTGTGGGATTCGCCTTCGGCCTGATTTATATAACAAAAGGGGGGTTTAACTGGCTTGGGACTATTGACGGATTTGTGAATGGGACCTGGGGTATAGCGTTTATGGGTTTGTTGGAATGCGTGGTTTTAGGTTGGCTCTGGCGGGTTGGGACGTTGAGACGTCATGCTAACAGCCGAAGCGACTGGAAACTTGGCAAATGGTGGGATTACTTGATTCGTCTGGTGATTCCTATATTGCTTGGTACGCTTTTCTTCTGGCAGCTTTTTGATGACATTAGCAGTGAAAGCGGCTTTTTGAGGACACCGGAAGGTGAGTGGATACTGCCGAACTGCATCGGGCTTGGGATTGTGGCGTTGGTGCCTGTGTTGGCGGTCATTGTCAGTTTGGCCAAAGGCCGGCGTGATGTTGAATCACCAAAGCACGAAGAGGCGGATTTAAGTACCAAGGGCAGGTACGGCGGGGCGGTGTCGCTTTTACTGGCGTTAATTTCCGCAGCCGGTTTGCTCATTATTATTCTGCGCAAGGCCTCAATTCTGGAGGCGGCTGAAAATGCGGCTGCGAACCCGGTGTTCTGGTTACTGCTGGCAGTCGGGATTATTTCGATGGGGCTTAGCAATTATGTGCTGGATAAGCATAACACTTCCAGTAGTCAAGCATCGTGGTTTGCGCGATGGGCGGGGATATCAGCAACAATGGATGTGAGCGCATTTATCGCGGTAATCCTGATTGGTCTCAAGGCCAGGGTGAAAATCAGTGAGACGGCAGTGCCTATTCGCGACAAGTTGAGCGGAGTTTCGTATATAATCCTCGCGGCGGTTTTTCTAATCATTATAGGCGGTTTGGGGTGGTGCTTTTACCGAGCTTTGTCAGGGGCTAATGAAGATACAGGAATTCAACATCCTGACGAAGTTGGCGGCGAGGAACAGCAAGCAAAGAACAGCGTATAGCGTTTAGTATATAGATTCCTGCCCCTGCTCCCCGCTTTCGCGGGGACAAGTTTACCCCTGCGGAAGCAAGGGCAGGGGTGACAACCTTGCGCAGGAATGACAATGCCAAACGCTATTCGCTATTTAGGTTTGAAGCCTTCGACGTTATTG
>JAUWBI010000078.1 GCA_030601745.1 Phycisphaerae bacterium | reverse complement strand
TCCACACTCTTCGGGTCATAATCAGGATTCAAAATATGGTCCGGCCGAGGTCCCTGCTTCGGAACAAGCCCCTTCGGGCCCGACTTGAACTTCCGGTCCTCGATAATCGCAAAACTTATCCCACCTACCGTCAGCGACGTGTAATAAACCCCGATACCACGCTCGATAGGCGTCGGGTCGTATGGGTCGGGAAGATGGCTTGTCTGTGCCCGCTCGACCTTCTTGACATACTCCACAGGCTTGAAATATCCCCCGTCATTGCCGGCGCCGGTATTGGATTTCTTTCCACCAGCCCCCCACAAATTGGCCTGACCGACGTCGTGATCGTCCGGAATCGTTACCGTCGGTATGTTGCGAATCGCATCCCCAAAATCCCGCCCGAACTTCAGCCACGCCGCATAATGCCTGTTATGGTCGTACACCTGGTCCCCGGAGAAAAACAAAAGGTCGGGCTTTACCTTCTTGATGTTCTCAACTATGTCCGCCTTCGGTATGTCTCCGCCGTGCGAAGGGTTAATCGAATTGCCTGTAAAAGCGAACACAACAATCACATCCTTGTCCACCGGGTCCTTTTTAATCGTCCCCGTATAGAACGCATCTTTGCCGTGCGCCACGCGGTACTCAACGTCCTTGGTCGAGTCCCACTTCTCCACCCGAAACGGCGCCGTCCAGCCCTGTTCGATGACATCCGTTTCGGCAATCTGTTTCCACTTCCTGCCCTCTTTAATTTCCAGCCGGACCTTCCTGTCCTCGCCTTCTTTCAGCGGATACAACTGCGCCGTCAATTTCAGGATATTATTGTGCACCGTATAAAGTGCAAAGCATATCACCTTGTCCCTCGAAACTTCCGGCACACTCAGCCCCGGCCGGACCCGCCTCGGCTGCGCCCTCTTCGCCGGCTCAGACTCCACCACACCGGCAACGATACCAATTACAATAATCCACAGCAGCATATAGATTGCCGACATACAAATTCGTGATTTTTGACGCAACATATCAGACCTCCTTCAACATTTGCCTTTATCAAAACCGGTTTCTCTAAATTTTTCTGCCATTTTACACTGTTTGGCCTCAAAAAGCGCACAAAAAAAAGCCGGGCCAAACCAGCCCGGCCTTAAAATGTTTTTCTCAATGGCGTCTTGGTCAAACTTCCTTTTTGTCTCTTACGTTGGTGAAAGTACTTTGATCCGAATCAAGATAAAAATGTCATTTTCCTTTTTGGCATTTTCCTTGTTACTACCGTCGTCCCCGGTTGCCGTTGCAGTCTTTACGGCCCGGATTAATACTACTTCAGCGGTTTTGATTCTAATGCTCGGAATTTCAATGCCAGTTTCCCCATTGTAGAAAGAGAAGCTCAAATCAATCTGCTCGTTATCGTCCACGAGTGTGCCGGCTACCGCGAATGCAAGACCTCCACTACCAGCAAGATCTGCACTACCAAGCATCGCCTCTTTACCATCTCTTAGTATCAACCTCGGCGTTGCCAGGAGTTTAATCTCATTGCTCGATTGTGAGAATGAAATGAAACGCTCGGCCTTATCGCCGTCAAGTATAGCGTAACATATATTAGTGTTGTTTGTTGTCGGCGTAAATTTAATATCCTGCTTCTCAAAGAAATTTCGCAAATCTGCCTGTTCCCCTTGCACCAAAAACAGGTCGTATTGAATGCCATAACCGCACTTACTGGTGTCGATCATCGGCACCGCGTGTCTAACGGGCGCAAGGCGGGGTGGCGGTGCTGCCTCCCGTGTTCTTATTTCTATGACAAATTCTTTTAGACGAGTGAGACTGGTTCTCACCGCTTGCGTCACCTGGCCAAAGGCCGCACGTGCGCCGCCAACCTGATATATGCCGATAAGCACCGCAATAACTACCACCGCAGCGACGAGTTTTCTCATTCTACTTTTTATAATCGTTCTCCAAATGCTCGGCTCAATCTTAGCCGGTTTTGTCTTTTTCGATTTCGCCTGTGCCTCCACAGCATCATTAAGGGTTCTATCGTGCATCTCGGCACTGGCTTTGAAATGCAACCTTTTAATTAGCTTCTCTATCTTTTCTGCCGGTTTCATTTTTTCACCTCACCATCTAAAAGTGACCGCAGTTTATCCAATCCATAGCGGTATCGACTCTGGATTGTATTGATTGAAGTACCTTGTGATTTGGCTATTGCCTTAAATGTCATCCCACCTCGCAGATGCAATATTATCACTTCTCGCTGCGTATAAGAAAGTTGCGCCATTGCATAATTCAATTGCTGTAATTCTTCATCGCACATAATCGACTGAGGCGGGTCGTTTGAAGCTGAGCCAACCAGCTCTGCTTCGTCCAATTCGGCGGGCTGTCGCCGTCTTGCCCGGATTTTGTCACGGGCGAGATTAGCAACACAGGTTGCCAAATAACCTTTGAGACTGCCGTTAAGCTTAAGCTTTTCCGCCGATTCTGCGAAGGAAACAAAAACATCGTGCACAACATCTTCAGCAGTACTCACATCATTCAGAAGGCTAATCGCTAATGTTAGCATATCATCCTCGTACTTCTCATAGATACGGCAAAGAGCATCCCTGCTGCCGTACTTAAATCTCCATATAAGTAGCTTATCTTCCATCTAAATCTGTTTAGCTAATCATCAGAACGACCGTTCCTCACTAATATCACGAATGAAATACCCATTTTAGTCTAAAGAAAATTATATTTTTCCGCCAGATTTAACTTTGTGAGATAAAAAAGTGATTTTGCCCCTAATGGCGCATAAAAAAAGCCGCCGAGCGAATTGCCCGACGGCACTGTTGATTGCATGGGTGTTAGATTTATGGTTGTTCCCCATTTGAATCTATTAACTTAAAACCCTCGGGGATTTTCGGTACGAATATCTCGTCGTCCAACTCCGGATTCCACTTAAATTGACGACCTGTGATAGCCTTTGTAACTCGGCCATCCTGAGGATATTCGACTTCCATTCGGACTGGAAGTTTTGTCTCCACGTCAAACCACAAGCGGTGTAACATACCATCGGGATTTGTACCGTATTTCTTGGCACTGATTTCCAAGCCGAAGCATTCAATCCCTTCTATCGCGGTATTTTCCAATATGCGATCTGCCAGATCAACATATCCGATCACTCGTCTGATCTTGTCCATGGGATGCCGGGGGCGCGAGCTGCCATAATGGTTCACTGTTTTGTAAGTCTTGTTTTCGAAATTGACGGTCGTCTGGGTCAAGGGGAAATTGCTGACGTCAAAGCTGGTTTCATCCCAATCCTCCTTCTCGATAACGTACCATTCTATCTTGTACAATCGGTCATCAGCGGAATAATAATCCTTCCGCCAGGCATATCGCGATACGTATACATCAGCGTGGCCGTGTTTGTAAGATACTGTCTCTACTTCATTTAGTGGCGCAAAAATTTCATTTTTCAAACCTGCTGGCACGTCTGCATAAACCATTTCACCTTTTTCTTCTCTCTCCCTGGCTGCTCGCATTTGACTGGGGTGGGCATTAATAAAACCTTCCGGGATCTGGGGCGTAAACGTATCGACCGGTAGTTCCACGTAGTACTCAAACTGGTCGTGTATGACGGTTGTTGCCCGTTCCGGATGCTTGGCGCTTGGCGGGCTATGCATCTCTATACGTACCGGCAGCTTTGTCTCCGCGTCAAACCAGATACGGTCAACATGCTTGCCCCTACGTTTTCGGTAGGTGATTTCAAAACCAACACATTCTCGTCCCTCGAACGTTCGCGGGTCTAATGTTTCCGTATCTATGGTCTCGGTATCCAGTAATCGGTCAGCCTTACTTAAGAGTTCCACATAGGAGCGTAATCTCTCCACTGGGTCACGTTCATAACCTCCACCTTCATTTCTCTCGCTCGTGTGACACCGGAATTCGAACGACACAATGTATTTCAATAAATCTTCTCCGTCCGATATGTTCCATTCAATTTCCGTCAGTCTGTCATGAAAATGCTGGTCTTTCCGAGACCTGTCCTTTGCTTCGTAGCATCTGTACCAAGTGCCGGAAAGATGCTTGGAGCCGTAAGCATTCACAATTGCAATTTGCTTTTGGTAGATCAATGCCTCAATCGGTTCCAGAGCCTCTATAATCTCCTGGCCCCAGGCTGCCGGTGGCCCCAGCCACCATTTACCGTTCTCTGACTCGCCGTCCGGCCAAAAAGTTACTCCCACCAGAACCATTACTGCAATCACTGCAGCTGCTGCAAATTTTGCTACTCTGTTTTCTATAACTGTTCTCCAGGTCCTTATTTGCCGGGGTGTTTGCTTTGCCAGTGTGCGAAGCAGCTCTTGTTCAAGTTTCTCGCGATGGCTGGGGTCAGGGTTGTCGTCAAACTTGATTTCACGAACGAAATTCTCAAATTCTTTTTTGTTATCATCCATTTGCCTCACCTTTGACTTTCTAATTAAATCTCTCTGTTTTCTATGTGACCTCTGTGGCTAATTTCTTTCTTAACTTCGCAAGGGCTCTTGCCAGTTGGCTTCGGACCGTCCCGTTGCTGCTGCCGAGCACCTCGGCAATTTCGGTCAATTTCAGATTTTCAAAAAAACGCAGTATGATGATAGTTTGGTACCGCGGCTTCAAAGCAAATATAGCTTCTCTCAAGAGAGCCAGTTTCTCAGCCGATTCTCCACAGTCAGCGACCTGACTGTTAGCTTGCTCGCGAGCGATTTTCAACAAACGATTTCGGCGAGCGGTCTTTCTCAAATAACTATTAACGGCGTTGGTTGCGATTGTATAGAGCCAGTTACGAAACTGCCGCTCTGAGCCTTTGAAACTGCCAAAGTTTTCAACAACCTTAAGAAATACCTCAGAAGTAACATCTTCTGCTGTTTGCCTTTCAAATAGCCGGTGTACGCAATAGCGAAACACAGCATCGTAATGCCGGCGATATAGCTGAACGAATGCTGCAGGGTCGTTACGTACAAACGCTATTAACTCACCGTCGTGCGTCGCTGTGCTGTCGTTATTCACGCCGATTATTCTCCGGAGCTTACAGGTACTAACTATCATCACTATTATAAATGCGCAGCGGATAAAAACGTGGCAAAAAAAATTTAAAATGGTATCATTATCTTATTCGACAGTTGATTTTACGGACGAAAACTATGAGCAAATTATACGGTTTGATATTTGACGTTGATGGCGTAATCGCCGATACCGAGGAGGTCAATGCGAGAGTTTCCATCAAGGTCTTCGAGGATTTGTTTGGCGTAAGGGGTGTTAAGCGCGAGGATTTTGAGGCAGGTCTTGGACGGGGTGCTGAGGAATACGTCAAAGCCGCCGCTAGAGTTCACGGCCTGCAGCTGACCGAAGAGCAAGTCGAGAAAGCAACGCAATTGCGTCAGGAATATTTCCTCAATGTTCTCAGCGAAGAGCCGTTACCTCCATTCCCCGGCGTACTGGAATTGATGGAAAAGGCAATGCAAAGTCGGGATTTTCGAGTGGCTGTCGCAACCTCCGGCACGCTCGAAAAATCCCGCGCTGTTTTGAAATCCGCAAACATACCCTTCGAGAGGATGGTTTACATCACCGGCAGCGACGTCAAAAACAAAAAGCCCCACCCCGAGCTTTTCCTGTTTGCTGCCGAGCGTATGGGCGTTGAATCGGCAAATTGTGTCGTAATAGAAGATGCTCCCAACGGCGTCCAGGCCGCCAAAGCCGCCGGCGCAAAGTGCATCGCTGTAACAAACTCCACGGAAGCTGCGAATCTTACCGAGGCTGATTTAGTTTGTGATTCTCTTGAGCAAATTGACCTTGAGACAGTCGTCAAGCTGATTGAGAAAAATATTTAGCCGCCGGTTTTACCGCCGGTTCCGGATAAATCTATCACTTTGGCAGAGGCCAGCTTCTCCTTTATTATTTCTGTCGCCAGATTGACCCACCTCTTGCACCTGTCCAGCACAACGCTGTCGCTGCTGGCTACAACGGCAGCGCTTTTTATCAGTTCCGCGTCAGGGCTTAGCAGAAGTTCAATCTCCCAGTCCCAATTGCTTTTCCGCGCCAGTTCGCCGATTAGCGTTTTTAATCGCCCGCTGTTGGAGACCGGGCTGTCCAGCAGCCACAGGACTTTGGCTGCGCCGATTTCGCCTAAGAACTCGCCTATGAGCCGCACCGCCGGTATTGTTTCAGTAACTTTCCGGTATGTTCCGTGTATGCTCGCCAGGTCCCGGAAGCAGCCGTCTCGGCCCTTAAAAATTACACCGCCGCTCATCGCCGCCTCAATCGTTATCAATACATTGTACCCATCGATGGCAATCGGCTGACCCGCAACATTTTCTATTGCAACGCAGCGCTGATTTCGGGAGCTGAGCTGCTGGTCGGAGCAGGCACTCCGCATAATGGCCAATCTTTGCCTTTCTGTAAGTGAAAGTTTGTCGCCAACTAATTTCAAAGCGCTTTTTTCAGCATACCCTTTTGTCAGCAAAAGTGAAAAGTCGGCAAGCGCCGCTCGCAAATCGCCAATTCTGTTGGCAGCAAACAATTTCGCATCTTCCGGATGCGGCCCTCTATGTGTTCGCTTGTCAGGCATATTCGTACCTCGTGCTTCCATTCACGATACACGATTCACGATAAATGTCAAAAACAAATTGACATAACCGCCCCCCGTCTCTACTATTAAGAAAGCGAAAAACATAAAACGCAAAGCGTAAAACTAATGAGTTCCACAGTTTTTAGTTTCTACTTTTTGGTTTTTAGTTTCTTATGCCCAGTCATAATTTAGCACACATCAAGATAGACGATTTGGAAATCGTCGGCTATTCGGTCGCCGCTGAAGAAACCGTCGTTGCAATGCCCCGGTTGGACGTTTGCTTCGATATCGGAAAGGCCCCTGACCAGGTTATTTCCATAAACAATGTTTTGCTCACGCACGGCCATATGGACCACGCTGCCGGTATTGCGTATTATCTCTCGCACCGAAATTTTTGCGGCCAATCTCCGGGCACGATATTGGCTCCTCAGAATCTATTAGGTCCCATAAGGGAGGTTATCGACGCCTGGACTCGACTGGACGGCAGCCAGATACCCGCTAATCTCATCGGCGTAAAACCCGGCGACGAATACCAGATAAAGCCGAATCTCTTTACCAGGGTATTCCCCACGAAGCACAGCAAGGGCTCTGTCGGCTACACCGTAATCGAGAAGCGAAAAAAAATTAAGCCCGAATATGCCAAACTCTCAGGGCCACAAATAGTTGAGTTAAAAAACCAGGGAATCGAAATTGATTACCCCCTTGAGATTCCAATTGTTACCTATCTTGGTGACACGCAGTATGTTGATTTTTCGCAATTGAAATACGTTGTTGACAGCAAAATTTTAATCGCCGAGTGCACTTTCTACGAGACCGAGCATTCCGAAAGGGCAGAAGCCGGCAGGCATATGCACATCAACGAATTTGCCGAGCTAATCGAAAAACTGCAAAACGAGCACATTATTGTCACACACACAACCCAGCGTACCCCAATGCGGGACATTCGCAGGATATTAAAGGAAGCCCTCTCACCGGAAAAATACGAAAAAGTCATCCTCCTTATGGCCAGCAGGCCAAGATAACTCGAACAGTCTGGCTTTGTTTGGGTTTGTTTTGGGTTTGATTGGGTTTGTTTTCACCAAGTGTCCAATTGGATTTATTTTCATAATCCACTGTATGAGAAGAATTTACGTTCATTTGACTTTAAAGGAAATTGGCTTTGTTTTGCATAAAAAGGTGCGATTTGTAGAGGCATCTCTACAGATGTAGAGATGCCAAGGACAGGTACGAAGGTGTACGGTTTAACGGTTTGATGGTTAGTTGGTAAATTGGGTAATTTGTTCATTGGGTAATGGTTCACGGTTCACGGTTTAGGGTTCACGGTTTACGAATCCTGGCCTGTTTTCGGCCGGGGGCAAAAAAAGACGTCCCTCTATAATTGGGCGAATGTGCGCGTTTGAGTCGAAATTTCGGGCTTTTTTGACAGGATTGACAAGATTAACTCGTTGTGAGAAAAGGAGATAAAAAATTTTTAGTTTTTTAGATTTTTGTCGATAACTACCTGCAGATTTGATTGAAATGATGACGAGGACAATGAAGCTGGGGGAGTGTGGCAGCCGAGCTGGATGATACAAATTGAGCGGTTGTAAAAAAAGCGAGGTTGGCAAGAACGCCCACACCCAAAGCTTCAAGCCAGACCCCGCTAAAAGAGCAAGTATAAAACAACAATTCAATATATTATATTCCGCCTGAATTGTCAATAAAATAATTTTTATAAATCAGTTCAGGGATTCTGATATTCTCAAAATTGAGAATTTAATCGCGGATTAACGCTGATTAACGCTGATTTTTATGGTGGACGAGGGGGGCTTGGAATAGTAGATTGTAGGCATAGAGAATGCAGATTTCAGGGAGACGCACTTTGAATGATTATTGATTAAGGATGATTGGTTATTGTAAACGAGGCCGGGGCGTTGGGATATTATAAGGAAACAATATAATCAGTAGTTAGGCATAATAAAAGAGGATGCAAAGTAACAATAAAGAAGATCAAAAAAGTTATTGGAAGATCATTTTTAGTACAGTAGTGACCTGTGCATTGGTATTCGGCTGTACTGATAAAAATAACATAAACATGAAGGATGATACCAACAACATGAAGAATGAATTAACAAATAAAGAAGAACAACAACTGGTTTGGGCAGTAGCCCAAGAAAGAAATTATGTAAATGGGGAAAGAAAAGGAGTTTTTATTGGAACTGCTTGGATAATAAAGATTGAAAAAGAAGGACCAATATTTGTTACATCTTATCATTTAGTTGATGTTGATAATGATAGATTTTTTCCAAAAAATTCCGAAATTAAAGATGTATCAGTAAGCTTAGTACATATTTCTGGAATAATTATTAAGATTGCAAGAGATGATATTTTTCCACATAGAGAAAAAGATATAGCTTTTATATTCCCAAAGATACGTATAAGTAATGAAGAGGTATTTCAAGTTTTAGATGGAATTACCGGTAATTATCATGTCAATGATTTGATAGGAAAAGATGTTTATAATCTAGGTTTTCCATTGAGTGCACAAAGAAATGAGGGGGATAAACAAAAAAATAATCAATATTATAAACGTTCATTTTCAAACATAATTAGGAAACAAAATGGGAAAATATCCGATTGTGTTATAGAACCTAATATTTTTCCAAAACCAACAAAATGTATCCATGTCAATTATACATCTGAACAAGGATTTAGTGGTGGTCCATTACTTCTAAATGAAAATAACAAAGTAATAGGTATAATGTGCTCAATAATTTTACAAGATGATGGTACTGTATCATCCACAAGTATTGCTGTAAGTTTAGAAGAAATATATGATGGATTGAAAAGTATTTTTTAAAACGCAAATGGCCTAGCTGAAATAAGGTATGACAGAAAGCGTTGAATGTCCTTAATAAACAAATATAGCGGGTTCTTATACGGAAACAATATAATTAGCAGTTGGGAATCATGAAGCTATATAAGTATAGGTCTCTTCAGAAGTTTGATTTTGTTGCGGACATTCTTTGCAAACAAAGATTCCACGCTTCTTCGTTCTTTGATTTAAATGATCCAATGGAAGGACTCTTTGAATATGAAGAAGGTACAAAAAAGAAGTATATTGATGCCATTGTGAAAGGCAAAAAAAAGTTGCGTATATGTGCTTTTTCAAAGGATCGCAAAAATATACTTCTTTGGGCACATTATGCAGATGGCTTTAAAGGAGTCTGTATAGAGGTTGATCTTGAGGTGCCTCAGTGGGAAGACTATGAAATAGTCACAGTAGAATATTCGTCCCGGCTATTATCTTTTTCAAATAATTCTCAGCATCTAGTAAGTGTAATGCCACGTAAAATCTTAAGCCAAAAAAATAGCGTCTGGAAATACGAAAAAGAGGTCAGGACGTTATCTCGAGACGAATACATTCATGACGGTGTTTCAGTTAAAAGCATCTTGCTTGGTCTTAGAACTCCTGAAATTCTCAAAGAGGCAATATTTAGAATAACTCCCTCGTATATTCCAATATTTGAAACCCACATTAGTGATTCAAACAAGATTGAAAAGGGAAAACCATTTGCTCCAGCGAACGGCGTGGAACGCGATCGGTGAGGTTTTCGTTATGTGGAAAGCATATAATCGGTAGTTGGGCGGCGCAATCGAGCTTTGCTTCAGAACGCAGGATTTGAGTGGTCCGACTCTCCCAATATTGACTTGAGTAAGTAATATCATTCTCTTTGTTTTAGGAGTTTTAAATATGGGAGCAAATGAGATTGAAGAAGATCTGGAATTACAACGAATACTTTGGGCTTGCTATAAATACTGGCAAGGCGAATCGTCGCCACCTGACGAGAGAGAAATTTGCTATAAATGGGTTCTTGGAACATATGCAAACAGGTTTCGCACTAAGTTTCATCAGTCTAGATTACGCCGGCTAGCAAAGCTTCGATTCTTGGAGAAAGATGATACTTCAAGAGGCGGACACCGGCGTTATTACAAGATAGTAGATCCCAACCGAGTGGGTGACCTTTTGCGGAAGTGGAATCTGTGAGAAAATGGGGATAGTGCCATGTCGGCCGCTTTGCGGGCTCCTCGCAATGACAATTCGTCGCTCGTTTCTTGTGTGGATTCCTGCTTTCGCAGGAATGACCTCGCACCAAATTACGGCAGAAGCCTATTTTGTGCGGGGCAAGCAACCCGCACTAATTTCCTCATCAAAATCTTAAATTGGCGGTCTTGAATCGGTGAGGCAAAGCTCCACAAGCTCGTCAATTATCGCTGTGCCGGCGCACATTACCTTGTCCGCTCCGCCCCAGTACAGTTTCAGTGTCCCATCTTCTTCCGCCACCGCACCGCAGGTAAAGACCACGTTATGCACGTAGCCGACGACTTCCCATTCATCTTCCGGCTGTAAAATCCAGCGGTCGCCAACGCCAAGAACTTCCGCCGGGTCGTCAAGCTTGTGCAAAGCGGCCCCAAGCCGATACACGTGGCCGTCCATTGTCGCAAAAACGCCGTGATAGATACTCAACCACCCTTTATCAGTGCGAATCGGCACAGCGCCTGGGCCGATTTTCATCGCGTCCCAGTGGTAAGCTTCGGGCTTCATTACCACTCTCGAATCGCCCCAGTAACGCAAATCAGGCGAATAGCTTATCCAGATTGACCAGGGGCTAATATCCGAATGAGGCCGATCCAGCCTGGCGTATCTGCCATTAATTTTTTCCGGGAAAATTACGATATTTCGGTAATCGGCCTGAGTGATGAAGGCCACCCTTTCGACCGTTTTGAAATCCGTCGTCTTGGCCAGCCCAACCCGAGCGCCATATCTGGAATACGCGTTGTACGTTATATAATATGCCCTTTCTAAAGGCGTGATACGCGGGTCCTCAACGCCGAACTCCTCGTATTCGCATAATTCCCCCTTTTTACTCGGCACCATAAACGGCTCAGGCCGGGCCTTGAAATGGAATCCGTCCTCGCTTTCAGCTATACCTATTATGGACCGCCCTGTTGCCAGGTGTGACCGAAACAGCATTATATATCGCCCGTCGAATTTCGTAACCCCCGCATTATGGACCGTCTCCACCGCATAAGGGACATCATCCTTTGTCAGGATGGGATTGCCTTCGTAGCGAGTGACAAATTCTTTCTTCATTCGTTACCTTCCTGATAGGTTTTTCTTTTGAGCTTCCTGGCGAAAGATTTCCTCATACACCTTTTCGTATTCCGAGACCATTTTGTCGATAGTGAAATTCTCCTCCACGCGCTGTCGGCATTTCCTACGGTCTATCTGCTCAATCTTGCCGACAGCTTCTACTGCTTCATCGACTCTGTTGACCAGATAGCCCGTTTGCCCGTCAGCGATGACCTCACGGCAGGAGCCCAAATCCATTGCAATTACCGGCACGCCCGCCGCCATTGACTCAGCCAGCACCAAACCAAATCTTTCAGGAATCAAATTAAGATGAATAATCCCATAGGTCTCCTTAAAAAGCGCGTCACGCTGCACCGGATTGACCGGGCCGATGTACTGAATCGAGGAATCATTGATGTGCGGCTTGATAAGAGTGTCGAAGTAATTCTGGTCCTGAATAATGCCCGCTATTATCAAGTCCATACCGCTTTCTTTTGCAACATCAATCGCTAAATGTGTTCCCTTGTCGTTATGTATGCGCCCTAAAAAGACGAGTTTGTCACCTGCAGTTTCTCTGTAAGTAATATTGGAAAGGTCGATGCCGTTGTAAACCGTCGCAAGATAAGGCAAATCCTTGTCTCTGTCGGAATCACTGATGGAAACATAATACGTGTCTTTGTGCTCGTGGTAAACCCGCAGTATATCAGGCGAGGAAAATCCGTGGATGGTAGTCAGCATCGGTGTTTTTATAAACGGAAGGTAAGTTAACGGCAGATAATCGAAATTGTTATGAATCAGGTCAAACTCATCCGCTCGTTCCATACAGTAGGAAATATGCAGGCACTCAGATACTTTCGGGATTTGTGTCTTGTCTTCTTCGTAACCTTTTTCAATAATGCCTTCAAGTCTTGCGCCGGTTATGGATTCCTTCGTGGCAAACAGTGTTACGTTTTTCCACCCGCGGGCCACCAGACCTTCTGTAATATTACTGGCCACCGTTTCCCACGCGCCGTAGGCCCGCGGAGGCGTCCGCCATGCCACCGGTGCCAGAACAGCTATTCGTTTGCTCTTAATGTCCATATTGAAAAGTGCCTAAAGTGAACTAAAGTGCCTAAAGTGAAAAAAATAATCCATAACTTTAGGCACTTTAGGCACTCCAAACTTTAGCTCACTGCCTTTCTCCTCACTTCTTCTTTTATTCGCTGGATATGTCCTCGGCCCAAAGCTTTTACTTCGCAGCCGAGTTCGAAGTATCGGCGGATTTTCTCATCGTTCAGTATGCCGAAGCAATCAATCACCACCGGCGGTCTCCCTGCCCATTTAACTATTTTGTCAGGGTCAAGTTGCAGGTAAGGTGCGTGCGGCACAGCCAGTATGATTGCCTTAGCGCCCTTCACCGCAGCAGCAAGGTCGTGCTGAATACGAATATTTATCAGGTTGTCCTGATTCCGGAAAAACCTTGCCAGGGAGTGGCCCGGTGCCGGATATCTGTCCTGTTTTTCCAGTTCGTACCAGTGTTCGAGATACGGGTCGTGCACTCGCATCTCTGCACCCATCTCGGTTAGTTTGCGAACGATTATTTCCGAACCGCTGTACCGCGTGTCGGCGACATCCTGCCGGTAGCTCGCTCCGCACAGCAGTATCTTTGCACCGGCTGTTTGCCGACCCATATTTCGCAGTGCATCTCTTGTCAGTGTCGCCACGTGAAGCCCACGTGTGTCGTTGATGTCGATTGCCATTGTTGTTATCTTGAATATATCGTCATCGAAGCCGAGAATGTGCTTATATGCCCACTGCCCCAGCCCGCCGTCCTTCGGCAGGCAGTATCCGCCAATCCCCGGGCCTGGAAATATGATATTGTTGTGCGTCGGCCGGACCTTGATTGCCTTGATGACCTTAATCAGGTCAACACCGTTGCGCTCCGAGAACAAGCTCCACTCGTCAAGGAACGCCAGTATAGTGGCACGGAAGGAATTCTCCACGATTTTCGTAGTCTCTGATTCGATTGGCCGGTCCATAACCGTCAGCGGATATTCGTCGGTGTTCAGCACTTCTCGCAGGAATTTCTCGACACGTTCTCTTGCTTCCGCATTACACCCGGAGCACACCCGCCAGAAATCTCGAATCGATGAAACGTAATTTCTTCCCGGCATAACTCGCTCGAAGCTGTGTGCCAGCAGCGGCTCCGAGTCTATCCCGCGTGCAGCAAAAGCCCTCTTCATAATCGGCCAGGCGATGAGCTCCGTTGTCCCCGGCGCCACCGTCGTCTCAATCAGTGTCAGGCATTTCGGCGGTATCTTTTCGCCGATGGTTTTTATCGTCGCTTCCAGCGCGCTCATCTCCGCTCTGCCGGTTCGCATATTGCCGAGGTCCTGTTTTGTATAATCGCACTGAACATCCACCACCACGCAGTCAGCTAATTTAAGGCAGTCGTTGTTATACGTGGCCGCGAGCGTTTTTTTCTCGAGCACGCAGCGCGCAATCATCGGCTCGACCTCAGGGTCTTCGGCCTTTACCGGCGACACGCCTCGGTTAAGCAGCGGAATCTTCCAGTAGCTTCGAGTGCTCGGCCGTTGACAGCCGATGACGAGCTTGTTCGGCTTGCCCGTTTTCTTGTCCGTACTGTCGGCGATAATGGCTGCCATAACCGCGCCGACAAAGCCGACGCCCATTACTACGACGATTTCTTTGCCCTCATTGCGCGCTGCCTCTACCAGCGACTCAATCCGCGCCAGCTCCGCAGCGTACTCGTCCTCTTTGGGAATGGCGAACTTTTCGCCTGCCGGACTTATTGAATAATCAGTCATTGTCGTTGCCTCTTTTGATACTCTTTTGTTTGCCTATTGTTATCAGCGATTTTACTCAGTATTATACGCAATACGATATTTGTCGCCGCAAGTTTACCAATAATCTGTCCTATATCAATATTTTTTCTATTCGGTTATCCTCCCGCCGTACCTTAATCTAATCCGGATGCGATTTTCTCTTGTATAATGCGTGGGAAAATGATATAATCTTTTTGACCACTTAAGATATATCTACGCCGATATTTCCTGAACCGGCCCTGTGCTGGAGGGAAAAAATGGAAAAAGTGTGTTTACTGACATTAGCCGTTATTTCTTTAGTTCTTGTGCTCGGCGGGGCTGTTTTAGCCGACCAGGAAACGTTCGAATATCCATCTTATCTGCTCGATGCCTATGACCCTGATGACCCTCACGGAAATTGTTGGAAAGGCAGTTACGTTGATGGATATTACCAGGTTCCGGTAGTTCCGCAGCAGTTGCTTGTTGGCCCTCCGGACTCAAACCTGTCATCGGTTACCATGCCCCCGGACCATTGGGTTGAATTGAAGTTTCCCGGTGAGCTCGTAGATGGCGATGGGAATGATATATTCCTTATCGAGGTTGGTCGCTGTGGTGAACAAGCTCATGTCTTCATTACTGACGGGGCCGGCCACGAGTACCTCATTGGAACAGCTACCGCTTCAGATGCCGGCGGCCAGCTCCCCACCAACATCGGTCTTGACATCTCCGGTATTCTTCCTCTGCCGTTTGTACCGTCCGCGATACGCGTCCTTGGATTAGATTGGGGAGGAGGTTCACCGGGCTTCGACCTCAATAGTGCGCGTGCGCGAGTTTACATCACCTATGACGACATTGCCCGCAACCCCATCCCCCCCGATGGTGCCGGAAACGTGCCCACCGATGCCGAACTTACCTGGTTGCCGGGACGTCACGCAGAAAAGCACACCCTTTACTTCGGCACCGCTCTTACCGACGTGGACGAAAATGCATCTCCCGTTAGCCGGCCGCCCCAGCCGCAGGATGCCAACGCCTATGACCCCTCCGGCCTTAAGCTCAGCCGCGCTTACTATTGGAGGGTCGATGAGGTCAATGCCCCAAACACCTGGACAGGAAATATCTGGAGCTTTACCGTGGCAGACTTTCTTGTCGTCGATGATTTTGAGTTCTACACCAGCATATATGATGAGTGGATGTACGGTGGCGACGCAGCTATATATCTTGCGACGGCTTCAGAGCCGGCTCATGGATGTGACCAGTCGATGAGGATTGACTACTACAGTTACAAAGATTATTATTCTGAGGCCGTCCGGACCTTCAGCCCCGCGCAGGATTGGGACGCAATCGGCGCTGAGGTATTGCAGTTGTTCTTCTATGGTAGTGCAGATAATGATGCTAATGAGCTGATGTATCTGGCTCTAAGCGATGGTGTCGTCAATGCGGTGGTGCCGTACGACGGCGATGCCAATGACATCAGGAATGAAAACTGGCAGCAGTGGAGTATTGACCTCCACGACTTCACCGATGTCAACCTCGCCAATGTTACGAAAATCGCCATCGGCTTCGGTGACGGAACCCCGCCACCCGGCGTTGGCGAGGGCGAGGGCATAGTGTACTTCGATGATATCACGCTTTATCCCTCCGAGTGTTTCGGAGATAGGCCCGCTGCCGATTTCAACATCGATTGTATTGTTGACTTTAAGGACCTCAAGGTAATGGCTCAGAGCTGGCTCTATTTCGACGTACCAATTGCATTGCCGGCTGATTTATACAATGACGACCGGATCAACTTCAAGGACTTTGCTGTCTTGGCCGATTGCTGGCTCGACCAACAGCCGCCGCCATAATCGTCCTTGCCGTTATGCGCCACCCCAATGTAGGGGCAGGCCTATGTGCCTGCCCTGTCTCCTCGAAAAGGCCGTTCCGCCCTCCGTCTTCTGCCGTCCGCGCACCACACGCCGCCATTGGGATTCACTCTTGCCCGGTATTCACTATCTTGGAGGTCCACCACCAGTCGTGATGAAGCTCCAGACTGTACCGGTGGTTGTCCCACCGGGATTGACCTCATCGATACGCCAGTAGTAC
>JAUWBI010000020.1 GCA_030601745.1 Phycisphaerae bacterium | reverse complement strand
CAAAAATCATCATTCGTAAATAGTCTTGGAGCGAAACGGAAAACCCTTAGGGGAATTACCAATCATGAGCATCGAGAATCCAACTTTAGCTCACTTTAGGCACTTTAGCTCACTCTTAACTAACTTGCCCTCTACATCTGTAGAGGACTCTCTACAAATCGACCCTTTTATGCAAAACAAAGCCAATTTGCCGGAGACCCAAATGAACTTAACCTCTTTAATAACCGTGGATTATGAAAATATTGCCAATTGGACACTTGGTGAAAACAAACCCAATTCAAACCCAATCAAAGCCAATTTCCAAAGAGCACAAATGAATGTAAACTCACTTATAACAAAGGATTACAGAAAAAAAGATGATTTCGCAGTCCAAAAAAACAAACCCAATTCAAACCCAATTTTCCGAAAGCCCAAATGAACTTAACCTCTTTAATAACCGTGGATTATGAAAATATTGCCAATTGGACGCTTGGTGAAAACAAACCCAATCAAACCCAATTTCAAAACGTAGAAAGATTACTTGCTTTAGAATCAATTGTCGCTATAATCATTCTGATAATTGAATTTTAGGAGAATTATTATGTGTGAACAATGCGGCTGCGGCGATACTGGCGTAGAAAACAGCTTCGAAGAAAGGGTCAAAAACACAATCGAGACCATTCGGCCAGAACTACAAAGCCACGGCGGTGATATCGAACTGGTAGGAACAGAAGCGGATAATACCGTTAAGATTCGCCTGCAGGGCGCCTGCCAGGGCTGTCCCGGCGCTCAAATGACCCTGAAAATGGGCGTTGAACGCCTGCTAAAGGAAAAAATACCTGAGGTCAAAGAGGTCATCGCTGTAGATTAAAGGGGTCCCAGTTGTGAGCCATCTATTGTAAATGCTCAGCGATTTTGCGTGCGTTCGGTTTTTCTATTACGCCTCTTTCGGTAATGATAGCGGTAATGTCCCTCGCTTCTGTAACGTCAAATGCCGGATTATAAATGTCAACGTCGTCCGGTGCGATTCTTTTATCTTCAAAGAACCTCACCTCATCAGCCGTCCTTTCCTCGATAGGTATTTCGGCTCCGCTCTTTATACTCAAATCGAATGTGCTTGACGGTGCAGCAATATAAAAAGGTATACCGTGTTCTCTGGCAAGAATGCTCAAGCTGTAAGTGCCAATCTTATTTGCCGCATCACCATTTGCTGCGATTCGGTCTGCACCGGTTATCACGGCGCTAATATGTCCCCGTTTCATCAGCCACCCAGCCATATTGTCACAAATAATCACCACATTGATACCAGCGTGTTTCAACTCCCAGGCCGTCAGCCGAGCGCCCTGCAGCAATGGCCGGGTCTCGTCTGCATAAACCTTGAACTTCCTGCCCTTTTTATGTGCCTCAAACATCACCGATAAAGCCGTCCCCTGTCCTGCAGTCGCAAGCGCCCCGGCGTTGCAATGCGTCAAAATGCCGGCCCCTTGCTTGATAAACTTCTCACCGTTTTGGCCAATCCGCCGGCACATATCCACATCTTCCTGATAAATAGCGTTCGCCTCAGCCAAAACAGCAGAGCGCAGCTCTTGTAATTTCGTGCTTGGCCCTTCGACTTCGCTCAGGGTAGGCTTGGTGGCAATAAATTTCTCCGCACACAGCCTTACCCTATCCAGCGCCCAGAACAAATTCACGGCAGTAGGACGCGATGAAGCTAACAATTGACCTGCCTTGGCCAATACGTCAAGTCCCTGCTTTAAGTTACTATCAGCAGATAGCTTCTGCATTGCTAAAACCAGCCCGTAAGCCGCCGAAACCCCAAGGGCTGGAGCCCCGCGAACGGCAAGTGTTTTTATGGCATCGTAGAGCTGCTCAACGTCCCGGCACCGCAATTTGACACACTCAGCAGGTAGCTTACGCTGGTCTATCAACTGCAGAAAACCGTCAACATCGCCAATCCATTTAACTGCCTGGACAATCATAAATACTTACTTTTTGGATTCTTGATACTCGATTCTGGATACTCGTGGAGATGGTGTATGGTTAAATAGCAATCGGTTATCAGTTATCAATCACCAATTAAGCAATAACGAGCATCGAGGATCGAGCATCGGATATATTGCTCATCTATCGACTCTGGCGCCGCCGCCCTTCTTGATGACTTTTTCGACTTCACGCAGACCGGCTGTGGTAGTGTCACCAGGCGTAGTCATCGCCAAAGCGCCGTGTGCGGCGCCGTAATTTACCGCCTCGGCAGGCGTTTTGCCTTCCATAAGAGCATAGATAAGGCCAGAGGCGAAACTGTCACCACCGCCAACACGGTCATAAATCTCCAGGTCCAGCCTCAATGTGGCATCATAGAATTGGCCATCTGCATACACAATCGCACCCCAGTCGTTGACGCAAGCGGTCTTTGCGTTGCGCAGTGTGGTGCCCACGACCTTGAAATTGGGAAACTTCTTTACCACCTCGGTTATCATTTTCTTAAAGTTTGTTGGATCGAGCTTCGAATAACTTTCATCCAGTCCCTTAACCTCAAATCCAAGTGCTGTCGTAAAATCTTCTTCATTGCCTAACATTACATCAACGTGAGGCGCGATAGCACGATTAACCTGTCTTGCTTTATCTTGTCCGCCAACATCTTTCCAGAGTGAGTTTCGGTAATTCAAATCATAAGAAACCACAGTACCGTGTTTTTTTGCTGTTGTTACCGCTTCCATAATAACGTCAGGTGTCGTTTTAGATAGCGCTGCAAAGATACCGCCGGTGTGGAACCAACGGACGCCGTCATGGGCAAATATTTTTTCCCAGTCGATGTCACCTTTTTTCAGTTGCGAGGCAGCGCTATTGGCTCTATCTGAACATCCTACAGCAGCCCGCACACCAAAACCCCGTTCGGTGAAATTCAGTCCCACTCGTACCTTCCTGCCGATACCGTCATACGGGACCCATTTGACATATTCCATGCTGACGCCGCCCTGTAAGATCAAATCCTCGAGCAGTCTACCTACGGGATTGTCGGTGATCACAGTTACGACCGCAGCAGTTTTACCAAAGCAACGCTTCAGGCCTCGGGCAACGTTGTATTCACCGCCGCCCTCCCAGATTCTAAAGTATCTGGTCGTATGAATTCTCTCTTCGCCCGGATCGAGGCGAACCATGATTTCACCGAGTGAAACTATATCGTATTTGCAGTGAGACTCAGGCTTTAGCTCTACAACTGCCATACAAATTCTCCTACGCGATTCTTATTAAAAATTATATATCCTGCCTTCTCTATAATCCTGCCAGGCCGGTTCAAATGCCTTCCTGTCAGCCGGTGCCGGCCTTAATGCTATGTTCTCGCACCGGAACAAATCGGGCGCGCCCGGGTCATATTCAATCCGTAGTATAGAATCCCTTAACGCCTCATTCTCAGGTTTGAACTTCAGAGCTTTCCCGGTTCTTTGGTTAATGACGTCGGGATGTATCTCAGTCCCGTCCTCGGCAAGGACAAGATGCGAACCACGTGACCCGCTGCCGAGCTGGAGTAACTCCACAATCGCTTTGAGGAAGGCTGCGCTGGTCAAAGCTAAATGCTCCGCCTGGATTGCTGTTATGATACCTCTGGCGTTTTGCAATTTGAAACTTTGCTGTTGCATATCTTTGTAAAGCTTAACCGCTTCTTTCAGAGCTTTACGAGCATCATTGAACTCTCTTATATGGCCGGCTGATGCAGTCATACGGCCCCGAATATCTTTTAACACTTCTTCGGGCATTAAACCGGATGAGCTTTTATAACCTTCGAGCTTAGTGACAAACCGACTTAGCTGCCGGTCAATCTCGTCCTGCTTGTCCGAATAATCGGGTCCGTCTTCAGGCGGGCAGCCATACACATTGACAATATATTCTGCCGCTCGCAGCCCGCCGACCTGGCCGGCGTTAAGGGCTGAGCCGCCGGGCCGCTTGACACCGTGCGTCCCAGCCATCTCACCGATTACAAAGGTTCGAGGTATATTGGACTGCCACCACTTGTTTACGGCAAAGCCGCCGTTGTTGTGCTGGGCACAAACCGCAATTTCAAGCGGCTCCGAATACAAATCAATGCCGTTTTCCTTATAAATCTCGATAGCCAGGGGATTCATAGCGAAAAGCCGTTTGATTGGCGTATCCTGAAACGCACCTGTCTTTTTCAGATACTCAGTAGCTTGCGGCTCAAGAGCGCTAATATCAAACTCTTTCATTCCGCTTTTGCCGACGGGATTGTGCAAAAAGTCCATAAAGACTCGCCGGTCTTTTTGAGTTTCGCTAAATACCAGAACGTCAATCAATGAAGATTGCAGATTCTCAATGCGCTGCGGGTCAAATGGCCACTGATAACCTTTAAGGAAAATATCCGTTGCCATCTTGCTCATTGACGGGAAAAAGTCTGTCAAAAACTCGCGTTCATTATTTCCATCGGCATCGGTACTGAATATCCGAGGAATAACCTGCATATAAGAGCCGGATACGTTCCAGCGGAACTTTGTACTTGCCAGCCCAAATTGTGATTCAGTCAGATTTTCGCCGGCGAGACCTGCCGTCAGCGCAATGCCGTGGATGCCAAATTGGCCCTTTGGATAAACGCTGGTTTTATACATTTCCCCCGGGCCACCTACAGCCAAAACAAGGTTGGCACAGTAAAAAACATTTATTGCGAAATTATCCTTGGTGACCTTCTTTTTGTCTATTGTAACCACGCCGACAATTTGTTTCGATTCACCGGAACCGGCTGTAAGCAAATGTGCAACTTCCTGGCCGTCATATATCCTAATGCCGTACTGCTCGACATGCCTCTGGAGGCATTCGCTCATATATTTGCTGGTTTTAGGCCCGGCTGAAGTTGCGCGTTCATAAGGGTCGTTATCGGTTTTGTAGCCGCAGTAACTTCCCATTGGGTTGTGGGGGAAGGGAACACCTGCCTGAACCAGGTGGTAAAATTCACGAAGTGAGGCAATTGCTTCGGCAAGCGATAAATCGCTGTGGCAGCACCCCGCCGCCGTCAGACTTTTCGCAAACTCTTCGGCGCTGTCAGGGACATCCGGACTTGTGCCCATTTTGTAATAGGTCTGCTTGTCGGAGCCGCTCATCCGCGATGCACCCAGCCCCAGTCCTGCGGTTACTACGGCTATTCTTTCCTTCGGATTCGCAATGCCTTTCTGCTCCATAAATTGACACAGATGCACCGCACAGTTCATTCCCGCCGCTCCTGCTCCTACAATTACTGTGTTGTAACGATGCAAGGTTATAGTCTGATTGCTTATTTCTTTTCTCTGCATATCTCTTTCCCTTATATTTGATAAACTGCGTTTCAAAAACTAACAATAACGTTATTTCTGTCTTTATTACGTTGATTCTCATTGCAAAAAAACCGTTAGTGGATTCGTTTGCCTCGACACAATCCGACACTCAAATTCATCTATCGGCAACCAGGAACCGGCACAACGTTCTGACGTTATTTATAAAGGTCCGGCAGTCGATGATTCCGGATTCCGGCTCGACCTTGTGGGACCGTAGTTGTCCGTGCTGGACCCAGGCACCGCGCTCGTCCATACTGTTGATAATCTCCCTTACCTCTGCCACCAACTTAGGTGACATCCGCTCCATTTTCGCACCGCTGCGCGTGCGTTTATCTGTCGGTTCCGCTTCTAACAGATGCTTATGCTGCGCTTCAATCGAATCCAGCCTGGAATCGACGATAAAACTATAATGCGTCGGTGTGTCGTTACTACTATAGGTGAGCTTGTACTCCCTGGTAAAATAAAGAGGCTTGTTTGTCTTTAATTCGTAAAATCGTGCCAGCCGACCATCAGGAAGCTGTGACTTACGAAGATAAGAAATGGCACGATGAATGGGAGCGAGATATTTCTTTTTGCCGGTTTCCTGGTACAACAGCATCAGCGTTTCAAGGACTGCTTGCGACTCTCCGCCGGTAATTGCCGGAGGTTCGAACTTGCGATCCCAGACCGGATGCATGTTGCGGTCGTACTGCTGAGCCCATGCCGGCTGCGGCTCAGGCATCTGGGACAGAATGAGAAAGTCACCTGCTTTCAAGGCCGACTCCAAATACCTCTCCTTCCCATAAATCTTGTTGGCATCCAACATTGTGGTAACCATATCCATCATTACGTTGTCGTTGATAAAATAGCAGCCGGTCCAATCATTTGGCCAGATGCGCGACCAGGTTTCCGGATAACC
Source organism: Phycisphaerae bacterium (assembly GCA_030601745.1). Lineage (GTDB taxonomy): Bacteria > Planctomycetota > Phycisphaerae > Sedimentisphaerales > Anaerobacaceae > JAUVYQ01. Next base: position 37,974 of record JAUWBI010000020.1, on the reverse strand, counting down.
GGCCGCTTTCACAGGATAATCCTCAACGCTCGCCGGATTTGGGTAACGGTCCCACCATTGATACCAGCCGCCATTGGGAAACTGGGCCCTGAGCATGGCCTCAAGAGCGTAGGTCACCGCCTCGTGAATCTTCTGGTCCCTGAATTGAAGGAGCTTGTCCAGCCGCATGAGGAAGCGAACGGCCGACTGCGTGGTATTGTCATCGAGCGTAGTCTTTTGCCTCTGCCCCTTCCGCTTGGGAACATCACGATACCCATACCGCTGCCGTTTCACAGGGTCGAACTCGATATGGTAAAACCACCCGCCGGTTCGAAGTTGCCCCTGCAACAGTGCGGAGGCAGCATCACAAGCCGCATCGAGATAGAGTTGTTCACCCGTTGCTTCGTGCGCATCGAGGTACACCTGGCCGATTGACGGCGTGCCGGGCGGCTGGACCCATATCATCGTCTCAGTTGCTTTGCCCTCCCCCTCGCGCAGTGTAAGGTCAGCACTGTATCGCCAGAGATAACCGCCGTGACTGGCCACGTTCGTGTGAAAGAACCGTACTGCCTTTCGCAATGCCATCATTGCCTCCCTGCGAGTAACATCCTTACTTGCTAAAGTTGGCTTGACAAAATCTTTGGTCATCTCCCGCGGCAGCAGCCAAACTTTACCTTCTTTATCGCAAAAGTAAAGATGAGATTTAGACGGCTTCCTGCCGTGCCCGTCAGCCCAAAATGCGTAGAAATCAGGATGAGCATTCACCGGACGTCGTGCGTATGTATGATTATACAGACTTCCCTTCGTAAGCTGCTTGACTTTCTTCCAGGTTTTTCCGAGGTCTTTGCTTATCCACATAGCCATTTCGCCGCCCGGGTTATATGTCTGTGGGCCAGTTTCAGTGGGGGCGATTATTCGCCACGTTCCGTCATTCTCGATGTAGAGTGAACCCATATCATAGTTGTTATCTGAGACAAAAGCCGGTCTAATTTGCCACTTTCGGCCTGTCCAGCGAGCGGTGGTCCAGGTGCGCGGGTCATTTTTCGGGCCAGCTTCGTACCCTTTGCTTGTCAAAAATAGAATCACCGGTCTTCCTTCGTTATCGAACCGGATATCTTTGAGGTAAACCTTTAACCTTTGCGCCTGGTAATCGTGGACAAGGACGGGGTTCTTGACAGACCTCAGCGGCAGGAGCAATTTCCGCCCATCGGCACTCTGCCACGTCCTTCCGAAATCAGTTGTTTCGATATAGTACAAATTCGTGCGCCAATTCAGCCCTTTTTCCTTGGGGTGGAAATTAAACGCTGTGCCCGCTTTATTCTTAGCCACCGTGCTGATTTGATAGTGTCCCTCATCAATCGCCGCAAGGCAGACTCGTATCGGCCATTCGACTCCATCACGGCTTCTCATAAAGTAAATAGTGCGCGCTGCAGGATAACCATAACGAGTGAAAAAACAGATGAATCCCTTGTCTTTGATATGCCATGCCTGCATATATGAGAAATTACTCATTGGAACTTCTTCTAAGTCCTCCATCTTTGTCGCATTCACAAGTTCAAACTTACTTACGTCGTATGGTTTTTGGCTTCGGTGAATATACGACGGCCTGACAGTGCCATGAGAAGTTGAGAAGACCCAGATATGGCCCTTGTCATCCAGAGATATAACCGGATTGTCGTGGGCATCGCCGGTCTTTTTGTCAAGAAGTATGGTCGGCCGTGGCACCATCCCTGTATTATGGTCGTAGTACGAAACCATGTGGAGCAGTTTGCTATTGTTATCCTTGGTTGTTCCGCCATAACAGAAAAAAGTTTTCTTGACCTTATCACAATAGACGGCAAATGGTTTATGCTTGGCGCAATACGTTCCAAGTCCTCCGCTATACTTATAAACGTATTCATCATAGGATGGCTGATTCATATACCAGATGCCACGATAACCATCATCGGGAGCGTTAACCGTTACCGCGGAAGCGGACTCGTTCGCGCTCCTGGCTGATTCACCATGGGCTGCTAATGGAAAAGGGGCCAGAGCCATAAGCAGCGTTAGCAACCCCAGGGTCGCCTTGAAACTTGCGTGAAACTTATCGCTTGGCTCAACAAGACTTGTCTCTTGCATCGCATATCTCGCTTTGCGCTTTAGGTTTCTACGGAATGTTGAAATTTCTGCCGGTAATCTGGCTTATCTGCTCGACGGAAGCAGTGGCAAAATCGAGAGCAGGGTATTTCTCCGCCCGCAGCTTATCTATCAATTGTTTAATCTTAGTAAGTTCCTCCGCTAAAAGATTGTAGTCCTGCTCGTCGATGATTTTCTTCATCGTGGCTTTTTCAATCATACTGAACGACCCACCCAATACCAGAACGCCTGCATCAATGTAGTCAGGTATGTTGCCAACGTTCGTTCCGCCTGTGGGTACCAGACTGATGGTTTTATGAATAGCCGGGTCGATTGCTTTAACAAAGGCCGGGCCGCCAAGTTGTTTGGCCGGGAATATTTTGCAAAGATTCGCCCCTTTGGAAAACTGGCTGACAACTTCAGTGGCACTGCCGCATCCCGGTATTATGGGTACGCGAGCGGCAAATTTTTTGAAGGTCTCGTCACTGAAATTAGCAGCCGAGACCAGGTAGCTCGCACCGGCATCGGCAACCTGTTGAACCGAGGGCAGTGGGTCCTGCGGATTGGCCTTATTGTAAACATCAAGCATTTCGGGCCAGTCAATCAAACTTGCCGAACCTGCCACAAAATCCGAAAGCTCCTTACGCAGTAGCTCAAGTTTTTCCAAAGGCCTACTTATGCGACAGGTTACTTCCATATTATTGACACCCGCCTTTATAAGGGCCTCGGCCGTCTTAACAACATCGAGCTTGTCCTGATTGAAGACGAGGATAAGGGCGTCTCTTAACAGCGCCGTGATTGTACTTTTGATATCCATTTTTACTCCGTTTCTTGTCGCCCGTGCCTCGCGTCACGTTACAGTCTTCGCAAATGAAAGCCGCCATCAACGTTAATCACCTGGCCGGTAGAAAAATCGAGTCTGCCTTCCGCAATGGCTCCCACAGCTTTTGCGACGTCTTCAGGCCGGCCCCATCGTTTAGTCGGCGTTAGCCCCCCTGCTATCAGTTTGTCATATTTACCTTTGACGGCGCTGGTCATATCAGTTGCGATAATGCCGGGGCTGATTTCAAATACGCCGATATTATACTCGGCCAGTCTATCCGCGTACAGCTTCGTCATCATAGTAACACCAGCTTTGCTTATGCAGTATTCACCCCGCGCCGGCGAACTGGTGTACGCCGAGATTGAGCCTGTGTTTACAATCCGAAACAACCGCTCTGGATGTTGCTTTTTCTGCTCAATCATCCAGTTGGCCACCTGCTGAGTCAAAAAATATGGCCCTTTAAGATTTATTCCCACTACCCTATCGAAGCTCTCTTCGGTCGCTTCAAGAATGTCCATCCGCTTTGAAGGAGCAACACCGGCGTTATTCACCAGCATATCACATCTGTCGAATTTGTTTTTGGCCAAATCTACAAGCCGGTTCCGGTCCTTGGCGCTGCTAACATCAGCTCGCAAAACCTCACACTGTGCACCAAGCTCGTCAATTTCTCTTTGAGTTTGACACGCAAAAGACTCATCAGGTTCACCTTCAGCGGTAAAATCAAAATGGTTAACCACAAGGTTATAACCGAGTGATGCAAGCTCTATTGCAATCGCTTTTCCAATACCACGACTTGCTCCGGTAACTATTGCCACGGGTCTATTAGTCATTTTTCAAATCCTTACTTTTGCAAAAACTGCTCTATTTCTTTTGCAGCCGCCATTCCATCTGCAACGGCCGCAACTACCGTCGATGGCCCTCTTACAAGGTCGCCGCCGGCAAAAACTTCCGGCCTCGATGTCGCCAATGAATTTTCTTTTGTCTGAATAAGACCATCTCTTAATTCCACACCCGGAAGAATTTCATTAATTTTTTCCGCCGATTCTTGGCCTATCGCTTCCACCACAATATCCATATCAAGGTCGTAAGCGCTTGACTCTACCGGCTGCGGCCTGCGCCTGCCTGAGGCATCCGGCTCGCCCAGCTTAGTCGGACAAACCTTAATTCCTATCAGTTTCCCCTGCTGAGAATTAAATCCAAGCGGCTGAGTCAATATCAAAAAATACACACCAACATTGATCGCCCGGTCACGCTCAGCCCTCCAGGCGGGCATCTCTTCAAAGGAACGACGATATATGACGTAAACGTCTCTGGCGCCCAGCCGCCTGGCGGTAACCGCAACATCCACAGCGGTATTGCCGCCGCCTATCGCCGCAACACACTTGCCCGCAACGTCCAACCTGCCCTGTTCTTTGGCCGCCGAAAGAAACTCCATCGCATTCCATAAACCATCAATATCCTCATTACCGATACCGACTGATTTTGGCAGGCCCATACCGATAAAGACGGCATCAAATCCTTCTTTTAGAATAGTGTCAAGATTGAATTCGGTATTTAATTCCTTACCAAAACACTTTAATAACCTGTCTTCAGGCACATCTGCGAATATAGCTGCAATTTCATTCTTCAGTGAACCACTTGCCTTCTGCGGGGGGATTACTGATTCTATCATTCCACCAAGCTCAGTGCTTCTATCAAAAACTGTCACGGCGTGTCCCGCTTCGAGCAGCTTCGCCGCACAGGATAGACCAGCCGGCCCCGCGCCAATTATAGCTATATTCTTGCCGGTCGTCTGCTTTGGTATTCGCAATTTCGACCAGCCGTTCCTGTTGGCCCGTTCAGCCAGATACCTTTGTATATCAGCAATCGGCACAGGGCCGTCGCCGATAAACCTTTGTAGACAGTTACCCTCACACTGCTGCTCGACCGGACACAGCCACGCACAGACCTCAGGAAATACATTCGCTTCTCTTATTACCTCGTAAGCAGCGCGGTCCTCGCCATCAAGAAATAAGCCGATGAATTTCGGTATATTAACACCGGCGGGACAGCCCAATTGGCACGCAGCGGCGAAGCCGCTTTCGAGACCGCCTTTGGCGGCCTGGCACTGCCGACACGCCGATGCAAGCCGCACAAGATTATCTTTGTCACTCATTCTCCCGTGCGCAAATATTGGCCCATATACTTCGTTGTCCCGCACCACGCATCCTGTCATTCCACCGTCGCGCATTATCTGGGTGCACGCACTACAGCTTACACAAACTTTGGCCGGGTCAAGCTTACCCTTGGCAGGAACCCCGCTTCGCGGGAACCCAACAATATCTTTAGCAAAATCCGGATATGCAAACGCCATTCGCCCGACACCGACAATAGCAGCTAAGCCCTTTGCTTTGCTTGCCGCCGCTACATTGGGCAAGAGTGTCCTTAGCCAGCTATAGCCCGTGCCGACAACTGCGATATTGGGAAATTGCTTTTGAATCTCTCCCGCCAGATTGATAAGTCTGCTTACTCCCGCGAGCGGATGTTCCGGCTCTTCATAGCCGCCGACTATCGGCTCATTGAAAGGCCTTCCCACATGCGGATTGTAATACGGGTTTGCTGCCGTGATGTTAATCATCTTAACCCCTCGCTCGGCCAATCGAGCGATTAGCTTCTTAGGTTCCGCCAAATCCGGCTTGGTGTAGTCATCTTTATCGACACCCCATCCATAAGGATACGGTATAGCGTCATAAATACCAAGTCTGGTAACCACCGGCGCCTTTTCGCCAAGCTCTTTATGAATCTTATCAACAACATCCAGCACAAACCTAATTCGGTTCTCAAATGAGCCTCCGTACTTACCCTTTCTGTTACGGCAGGCAAAAAGCTCATTTATCAGATATCCGTGACAGGATTTTACATCCACTGCATCAAACCCGACCTCAAACGCCATCCTCGCCGCCGCAACGTATGAATCCTGAAGCTCATCCAGACACTCATCAGTCAGGACAGACCAATCATCTGGTATCTTACTCTCTACGTTCATATCGGGCTTTTGCTGTGGGACCAAAGCATCCCGATAAGGGCAGCGCCCGGTAATCATCGGATGTGCAACTCCTTCCGGCTTACTATATCGACCCGAATGAGTAAGCTGGGCTACGATAACAGGTTTATGGCCTGGCCCGACACTTTCAGATGCAACCTGCCGTATCATCTTAATCATTGCTGCAAAGCTCTCTTTGCTTTTTTCATTAAGCCACAATTGCCTCGGATTAGCTCTGCCTTCAGGAACAACTGCTGTCGCCTCAGCCCAAATCAGCCCTGCTCCACCGGCGGCAAATCTTTCATATCGTCGCAGGGTTAGTTTGCCCGGCCAGCCCGCCGAATCACCATCGCAGCCTTCCATAGGGTGCACCGCCAGCGAATTAGGTATAAGTAGTCCACCCACTTGCACCGGCTCAGTTAGAATTGAAACATCCTCCATAGCGTCAATAGGGGCATTGAGCCGACAGCTCAATTGCTTCAAATCCTCAATTCCGCTCAATTGAAACTCCCACATTTTCTTATCTCTTTTTCTTGTCAAGTTGTAGTTTTGTTTTCAGGAACGCGGCTGTATAACTTTTTTTGTTTTTGATGATTTCCTCAGGCCCGCCTGCGGCAACAACCCAGCCGCCGGCATCACCGCCCTCGGGGCCGAGGTCTATTATATAGTCAGCCATCTTGATAACGTCAAGATTATGCTCGATTACTATTACCGTATTGCCCATATCACACAGCCGCTGCAACACATTTAAGAGGTTATGAATATCGGCAAAGTGCAGCCCTGTGGTCGGCTCATCGAGCAGATACAAGGTGTGCCCCGTCGCCGCCTTGCCCAGCTCGGCGGAAAGCTTTACCCGCTGCGCCTCACCGCCGGAAAGCGTCGTTGAGGCCTGGCCCAACTGCATATAACCCAGGCCAACATCGTTGAGCGTCCGGAGAATCCTGACAATCGTCGGAAAATTAGCAAAAAAATCAAGCGCATCTTCAATCCTCATATCGAGGACATCGGCGATATTTTTGCCCTTGTAGGTAACCTGCAGCGTCTCCGGATTGTATCTTTTGCCCTTACAGCTCTGACAGGTTACATAAACATCGGGCAAAAAGTGCATCTCAATCTTCTTGGTCCCCTGTCCGCGGCAAGCTTCACATCGCCCGCCTTTAACGTTGAAGCTAAATCGGCCAAGCTTGTAACCGCGAATCTTCGACTCTCGCGTCATCGAAAACAGTTTTCTTATCACGTCAAAGACGCCGGTATATGTCGCCGGATTACTCCGCGGCGTCTTTCCGATGGGCGACTGGTTTATCTCTATAACCTTATCAATTTGCGAAGTGCCAAGAATGGTTTTGTGCCTGCCCGGCTTTTCGCGAGACTCATACAGCCGCCGTCTCATCGCTCTCAACAAAATCTGGCTCACCAGAGTACTCTTGCCCGAACCCGAAACACCCGTCACGCAGCTAAATACGCCAAGCGGAAATTTCACATCGATATTTTTAAGATTGTTCTCCGCAGCACTCTTGACCTCAATGCATTTTTTCAGATTGTATTTGCGCCTTCGAATCGGCAGAGCTATTCTCTTTTTGCCGCTCAGATACTCACCGGTCACTGACCGGGTGCAGGCGGTTACCGTCTCCAGGCTGCCCTGCACAACAACTTCCCCGCCGTACGCACCAGCGGCCGGCCCAATATCAATAATATGGTCGGCACTTCTGATAATATCCTCATCGTGCTCAACCACTATAACAGTATTTCCCAGCCGGCTAAGCCGTCGCAGTATACTGAGCAATCGTCCGTTGTCGCGCTTGTGCAGACCTATCGTCGGCTCGTCAAGCACGTAACAGACCCCGACCAGACCGCTGCCAACCTGGGTAGCCAGACGGATGCGCTGGGCTTCACCACCACCAAGGGTGCTGCTCGTCCGGTCCAGAGTCAGATAGCCGACTCCAACATCAACCATAAATTTCAGTCGTGCCTTTATTTCCTTTAATACCTGAGCGGCAATCACCGACTTTTCCTTATCCAATTTCAACTTATTGAAAAATCCCTGGGCCTTTTCAACATTCAATGAGGTCAATTGATGTACGCTCTTGCCTCCCACGGTCACTGCAATAGCTTCGGGCCGAAGCCGGGCGCCTTTGCAGCTTCGACAAGGCAGTTCTGAAAGAAAGCTGTGTAATCTGGCCTTGACATATTCACTGGTGGTTGTCTTCCATCGCCGGGCAAGGTTCGGGATAACCCCTTCAAACCACAAACCGTATTTCCGCTTGTCAGCTGCGGTCGTCCCATACATCAGAATCCTTTTTACCTCTGCCGGTATCCGCTCAAACGGAACCGATTTACTGATACCCAGATTCCGGCAGAACCTTTTAACCAGCCGGTTATAGAAAATATTCATTCTCTTGCCCCCCTTGCGCCAGGCATCGATAGCGCCGTTTTCCAGCGAGACACTCTTGTCCGGCACAATCAGGTCAGGGTCAAATTCAAGAATCGTCCCTAAACCATCGCAGCTTTTGCAGGCACCGTAAGGGCTGTTAAAGCTAAAGAGCCGGGGCGATAACTCCTCAAGCGATGCTTGGGGGTGCTTAGGACAGGCAAACTTTTCACTGTATATAACCTCCCCCCAGCCGCCGTCTCCATCATTTTTTTTATCATCACCTGGCTCCTGCACCAATACTAAAAGCACTCCATCAGCCAGTTTCAGTGCCGTCTCCACCGAATCAGCTAACCGAACGCGAACCGAATCCTTAATAATCAACCTATCGACAACCGCTGCAATATCGTGCTTTTTGTTCTTGTTCAAAGGCGGAACCCTCCCGTTGGCGGACACATCATAGATACCTCCATCAACCCGTACACGAACAAAGCCTTCGCGCTGTATGTTGGCAAAAATATCTTTATGCTCGCCTTTTTTGCCGCGAACCAGCGGAGCACAAATCTGGATTTTCGTACCTTTCGGCCGAGTAAGTATCGACTCTACTATCTGCGAAGAGTGCTGACTTGTAATCTCTCTGCCGCACACCCAGCAGTGCGGCTGACCTACACGCGCAAAAAGCAATCTAAAATAATCATAGATTTCAGTAGTGGTAGCCACCGTCGAGCGCGGATTGCGCGAGCCGCCTCGCTGCTCAATTGCAATAGTAGGCGGCAGACCCGTAATGTCTGAGACCGCTGGTTTCTGCATTTGTTCGAGAAACTGCCGGGCATAGGTGCTGAGCGACTCGACGTATTTTCTCCGCCCCTCGGCATAAATGGTATCGAAGGCAAGTGAGCTTTTGCCCGAGCCGCTTATGCCGGTAATGACCACAAGTTTATCACGCGGAATACTCAAGCTGATGTTCTTGAGATTGTGCTCCGCCGCACCTGTAATCCTAATCGCTTTTTCCGTTCGCTGCGCCATATTACTTTCCCGCCGGTATAGCTAACGCTCCTGCGAAAAAACAACAATAACCCAAACTAATGATTGTAACAAAACGCTACAAGAAGGTAAAATGTTTTCATTTGGCAATTTGTCGTTCCTGCACAGGCGGGAATCCATAAAAAAGTATGCACACAAGGGATTTACACAACTGGAATTTGTCTTACTCACAGGCAGTAGCTCTGCAGAAACGCCTCGCCCAAGAGGTGCAACTGACTCAGCTAAAGAACCAGCCTGAGACCATAGTCGGCCTGGATTGCGCTCTCAGCAAAGATAGTCAACAGATTCTCGCTGCTGCTGTTGTTTTGAGGGTCCCAGAGGTGATACAGGGCCTTTGGGAACCTTTGGAACTACCCGATTTTGAACTTATCGAAACAGCAAACGCCTGGCAAAAAGTTACCTTTCCCTATATCCCGGGCCTGCTTTCTTTTCGCGAAGCTCCCGTCTGTATCGCCGCCGTAGAGAAACTCAAAACTGAGCCGGATTTGTTCATCATCGACGGTCAGGGTATTGCCCATCCTCGCAGGCTTGGTCTGGCCTCGCATCTGGGCCTGTTTTTCGATAAGCCAACCATCGGCTGCGCGAAAAGCAGATTAACCGGCGCCTTTGAAGAGCCGTCACTCGAAAAAGGTGCATATAGTCCACTGAAAGACAAAGAGGAGGTTATCGGTGCAGTAGTTAGAACACGCACCAATGTGGAGCCGGTTTTTGTTTCGGTGGGCAATAAGTGCCTGCTAAAAGATGCAATAAAAATCACCCTCGACTGCACAACCAAATATCGACTGCCCGAGCCTACCCGCCTTGCCCATCAATTGGTCAGCAAACTAAGGCTAAAAGCTTAGCCAAAATTGGTGATTGGTGATTTGGTAACTTTTGAGCAGCAACCATTTAACTACTCACCATTTTGTTCCTCCGATTAGTGCGAAAAGGCATAGTCTCTAAGGACGCGCAGATTCTCGAGCGGGGTATCACGGACCACTTCACAACCGGCGCCAACAATAAAATTGCTGCCGGCCTGATTATGACACTCTTCTATCGCCTGATATATTTGCTTTTCCGTGCCGTTTCGCAGAACCGACACAGGGTCAATATTGCCCAGCAGTACCTGGACCGGCCCCATTTTCTCCCGAGCCTCTGAAACCGGGGTAAGATAATCCAGGTCGACAATTTCACAGCCAAGACGTCCCATACCTGCCAGAATGCTTCGGGTGTCGCCGCAGATGTGCAGGCGAACAGCAGCACCAAGCTTGCCAACGCCGTCTATCAATTTCTTTTCATAGGGCCAGACAAATTCTTCATATAGTTGAGGCCCAATAAGAGAGGCAGCAGCATCCCCAATGCCCATCACGTCAACACCAGCTTCAATTTGATACCTGGCGAAGTTCAATTCCATTTCAATTACAAATTCGAACAAATCACGGATGAACGCCGGGTCTTCATAGAAATCCATCATTATGGTACTGATGCCGCGAAGGTCGGCGCCTTCGGCACAAGGGCCTTCAATCCAGCCTTCGATAATTTTATCATCACCTATTTTATCCTTAAAAAGCGCAGCCGCTTTGACCCTGTCGTGCATTCGCCCGCCGCCAAGAACAGCAGGCATTTTCAGATTAGCAAGTTTGGTTTTATCCGCCAGCAATGCGTTTTGATTATCTATGGCCGGCGGAGAATCCTTTGTATAGATGATTGAGGCCCCGCAATCTGCCGCCTCACGGGTAGGGTCGGATATACAGGATACATGGTCGATATCAAATTCTTCAGCTACTTTTAATTGTCCCTCGACCAAAATCCTGTGGTCCATCACATAGTCATAGTACTCTTTGCCGATACGGTCGCAGGCAAACTGCATCGTGATAGGCATAAAAGGCAAATGGTCTACTTGTCCACCTTTGAGGAGTGTAAAAGTGCGTTCTCGGCCGGTTATACGTTTCTCGTTCATAACCTTATGACCGGTTCCCACCCGCATATTATCTCATCATAGGCGCAGCAGGGAAACTATCACCTCAAATGGAGGCGGCTGGGTTTGAACCGCTGCTCATTTTCAACCCTACTCACCCGAAACAACCTTAGCCGATTTTATTACCACCGGCTCAACGGGAACATCGCGCATACCCATCCGAGTTGTTGTCCTCACAGCCGCGATTTTATCTACCGTCTCCATACCTTCGATAACTTTGCCAAATACCGCGTACCCGGGGTTGCGATTCTCAACATAATTTAGAGAGTCATTGTTTTTATGATTGATGAAAAACTGAGCTGTTGCGCTGTCAGGGTCAGGAGTCCGGGCCATCGCGATGGTGCCTCTATCGTTTTTCAATCCATTGCCGGCTTCGTTGACAATCGGTGCATGAGGTTTTTTCTGCACCATATCCGCCGTGAACCCACCGCCCTGTATCATAAAGTTCGGTATCACCCTGTGAAATATAGTCCCGTCGAAAAAACCTTCCTCCACATACCGAAGAAAATTCTTCACCGTAATAGGTGCAGCTTCTTCGTTAAGCTCGATAACTATGTCACCCATACTCGTTTCCAGTTTCACTTCCTTCGGCCCAATATCCATATCCTTCGGCTCCTTACTTGCCTTTCTACTGCAGCCGGTCATCAAAGCCACGGCCATCAATAATGCACAAAACCAAAACTTGCGAATCATAAAATATGCCTCCCAAAACCACAATTCTTATAGATACGGCGTTTAGTTTTTTTCTATACGCTATGCGCTACGTGCTATGCGCTATTTTCTCCTTCCATTTGTGTTTTTTGACCGAAGCCAGAATCTTTTGAGCACATTGCAGTGCAGCCAGACCCTCTTCGGCACTGACCTCAGGCATAAGCGCTCTATCCACAACGGCCCGCAGAAAAGCCTCCTGCTGCAGCCGCACCGGCTCCTTATCATCTATGTCAAGCTGCTCGATGTGCAATAAATCCGGCCAGTTCACTGTCGTCAGGTTAAAATCCCCGGTATCCTTGTGCTCTTGTATCCACTTGACAACGTTAATATTTGGGTCAGCCTTAATGATAATCCCGCTTTTCTTAAGATAATCCACACTCAAATACGCCTGCCGACTGAAGACCCTTACCTTTCTTACGGTTTTCAGAGCCAGTCTCGAAGCGGTAATATTCGCAATGCAGCCGTTCTCAAAAACAATCCTCGCATTGCAGATATCTTCGTTCTCATCAATGACATTAACGCCAACGGCATCTACTTTCTTGACCTTGCTTGCCGCTAAAGACAGAATAATATCTATATCGTGTATCATCACATCCAGCACAACCCCGATGTCGGTCGAGCGGAACGGATATGGACTGACGCGGTTGGCCTCGATAAACCTTGGTTCGATATCGAGTCGCTTCATCGCTTGCACAACCGGATTGCAGCGCTCGGAGTGACCTACCGCCACAACGCTGTTATTTTTTCTCGCAAGGGACACAATCTTTCTACCCTCTCTGACATTTGCCGCCAGCGGCTTTTCAATCAGCACTGCAATCTTGTTTTTGATAAATATTTTCGCCAACTTCAGGTGTGTCACCGTTGGAGTCGCTATCGTTACCGCATCAACCCCGTCAAAAGTCTCTACCAAAGACCTGCCAGTACCCCTTATCCACGAACTTTTAACGGGGTCAACCTTGTCCAGGATATCCGCACAATCAGTAAAGGCACAACATCCATATTGATTGGCCAGGCGTTCTGCTTTGTCAGCGTCTATATCAACGACGGCAACAAAATCGCTCTGCGGCAGCTGGTCATAGACCTTCGCGTGTATCGTCCCCATTTTGCCCGCACCTACAACAGCAGTACGTATCTTATCCATTTTAGATTTTAGTTCTCAGTTGTTAGTTATAACGCAAAACTAATCCCGTCTAAACTTCTCGAGATATCTGCCAAACTGATGCTCGCTGCTTTTGATTATCGCATCAATCATCGCTTGAACATTTTCATCGAGCCCTTCCTCCTGGGCCAGGGCCTTTGCATTCTCCAGCAGTGTGCCCCCCTGGCGGTAGAGCTTCTTGTACGCCTCGATTATTTGCTGCTGCTGCTGCTCACTGAAACCTGCTCGCACCAGCCCCCGCCTATTAACGCCCCGAGCCATCGACGGATTATGACCGCTGACAACCATAAATGGCACAACATCGTGATTAATCCCGGCAAGGCCCGCTGCGAAGCTCCATTTGCCAATTGTAACAAACTGATGCAGAGCCACCATCCCGCTAAACCAGGCGCCGGTTTCAATCTTGCAATGCCCGCCTATGTGCACACAATTACTCATAACAATCTTATCTTCGACTGTGCAGTCATGTCCGATGTGCGCTCCAACCATAAGCAGATTATCGTTTCCTACTTTCGTAAAACGTCCCTGATAAAGACTCTGATGGATTGTCACCTGCTCACGAATGGCATTGTTATCACCTATCACAAGCCCGCCTATCTGGTCATCCGGACCCAGACCCAGTTTCTGCGGCCTGCCGCCAATCACACAATTGGCAGAAAAGTGATTGTTCTTGCCGATATTGACATCTTTGCTAATAACTACATTAGCATCAAGCACTGTACCTGCACCGATTGTGACCCTCCTGTCAATAACACAGTTGGGCCCAATTGTAACGCCCTCATCCAATTGAGTCCCCTTATGAACCACTGCGCTGGGATGTACCTGAATCATCTTCGTACTTCGTCCCTCGTCAATCGTCTATCGTCCATCGTTTATACCTTCTCATCGTCGACAAGCATAAATTTAATTTGCGCTTCAGCAACTACCGTATCGCCCACCATCGCCTTGCACCGACACTGGGCGGTTCTTTTCCGAAGCCGCACCGTCTCAGCCGTAAGGACAAGCTGGTCGCCGGGGATGACAGCTTTACGCAACTTTACACCATCCATACTCAACAGCACCGCCAACTTGCCGGTATGTTCCAGTCTCTGCGCGAACAACAAGCCGGACACCTGCGCCATTGCTTCTACGATAAGAACGCCGGGCATAATAGGCGTGCCGGGAAAATGACCCTGGAAAAATTGCTCATTGAAGCTTACATTCTTTATCCCCTTTATTCGCGTATCACCTTCGACTTCGACCACCTTGTCAACCAGCAAAAACGGATATCTATGTGGCAGAATCTTGGCAATCTGCCGAATATCCAGAAGGGCGTCGGTCCCGAACTTTTGCATTCGCTCCCGCTGCTCGGCCGCTTCATACAATTTTCTTACAAGCCGCTGGTTCAACGAATGCCCGCTTTTATAGGCCACAATCCTGCCCGAAACCCCTCGACCGACCAACGCAAGGTCCCCAATCAAATCAACAATCTTGTGCCTGACACACTCGTCAGGAAATCTGTAACTGTTCTTAATCGGTCCGTTGGGGCCGATAACCAGAATATCGCGAGGGCCAACATGCGTGCCCATTCCGCGGGCTTGAAACTGCTTCGCCTCAGCTTCAAGCAAAAAGGTTCGGGCCGATGCCAGATTTTTCTCAAAACTCTCCGGCGCAAGCCGACAGCTAAAAATCTGTCTGCCAACACCAGGGTGACTGGCGTAATCCAGGTCATAGGTGATATTTAATCCGTCATCCGCATATGGCAGGGCGTATATCGATGCATCACCTGCGGTAATACTGATAGGCTCACTGATAACAAACTCCTTATGCTTCTCCGCCTGCTCAACCAGCCCGGCGCGTTTTAGAACCTTGAAATACTCAGCACTGCTGCAATCCGGAGCCGGCAGCTCCGACCCGTCAACCTCTACAATCAGATTATCAATCCCTAATGCATTGATTGCAGCTAAACAATGCTCGACCGTTTCTATACTGACAGAGCCTTTCTTTATCGTCGTGCGACGGCTTCGCTCAGCAAGATTGGGGGCAACAGCGCTAATCCGCACCGCCTCCGGCACATCAATCCGCACGAAAACCACACCGGAATCTTCAGAAGCAGGGCGAAAAACAACCTTCGCCTCCTTACCTCCAAACAAACCGCGACCGGATATCCTGCCTTCACTCTTTATCGTCTTTTGCAGCTTCATTTTTTCGTCTTCACCGCTCAACTCGCATCTTTTTTACCGCAGAGACCGCTAAGATTATTTTCAATAATTCCTTCTCTGCGCTCTCGGAATTATCCGCGGTTAATCTTTTGCCTTCTCAAGTCCTTCTATCCTCTTACTCAACTGCTTTAACTGCTCAACCAGCTTCGGCAAACGCTTCGTCAAAACAAATACCTGTAACGCCTCTTTTCCTTCGATTGCCGGTGAGCCAAGCACTCGTTGCCCGGCCGCTATATTGTGGTTCACACCGGATTGAGCTCCGACTATTGTACCAGCTCCTATTTCTATATTATCCGCCAGGCCGACCTGTCCGGCCAACACAACGCCGTCGCCGAGCTTGCAACTGCCGGAAATACCGACCAGGCTTGCTATCAGACAGCCCTTTCCGATTACTACGTTATGAGCAATTTGCACGAGGTTGTCTATCTTTGTCCCGGCCCCGATTATGGTATTTCCAAATTTCGCCCTGTCAATACAGCAGTTAGCCCCTATCTCGACAAAGTCCTCGATTGAGACCCCGCCGTTGTGCGGGATAAGCCTGTGGGCACCATCGATAAATGAATAACCGAAACCGGTCGAGCCGATTGTGCTGTTTGCCTGAATGACCACATTATTGCCGATTGTGCAGTTGTGATAAACAACAACGTTACTGTCAAGACGGCAATTTCTACCAACCTTCGAATTCTCGCCTATTTTGCACCCACTGCTGATTACACTGTTTTCGCCGATTTCAACCCTATCGTCAATTACTACGCCCGCACCGACAGCAACGCCCTTGGCTATCCTGGCATCGGCGGCAACCTTCGCAGTCGGGTCAATCCCTTCGGCAGCAGCTTTCAACGCGGGGCCAAAAACATTTAAAGCTTCTATCAGGGCGGCATTAACATCTTTAACAATCAATTGGGGCTTGGCCAAACCCTCAATACGCCTGGCAACGATAACCGCCCCGGCACGCGACTGCTCAAGTCCCGCTATGTGCCTGACATCTGTAAGGTTTTTCAAATGCACGTAATTGCGTTTGGGGGCTATAACAAAAGTAACGTCATTCTCACCGGCTGACTCTACCGTCCCCACAGCGCTTATCTGCCCGGAGCCATCACCGACTAACTCAGCGCCAATCCGCTCAGCCAATTGTGCAACTGTCAATCGCATCACAAATTCTTTTAGTCTTGAGTTTTTGATTTCGAGTTTTTAGTTATAACTCAAAACTATTCCTCCGAATCAAGCCGAGCCATCACCTCATCGGTAATATCTAACAGCTCGCCGCTATACACCAGCTTATGAGTACTGATAGTCACCGTAAGCTCCTTGGCACTCGGCGCAGAAAGCTCGGGTTCACTCCTTTCAAACACCAAATCCAAATCCTTTTGTTTCGCAACCTCGCTGGTTTCCCGCAAAATATCTTTATAAAGCTCCTCGACCATTTTCTGTTCTTTTAACGCCATCTGCTGCTCATAGAACGTTTGCTGAACCTGCAGGTTGGCCTGTTTTGTCAAGACCTCTTTCATCAGCACCATATAATCACTGCTGCCGGCTTTCAACGTTTTGAGCCCCTCCTTCTCAGCGTCAATCTCCGCCTTAAGCTTCCCCAATTCTGCATTAGCTCTGTCCCGTTCGGCAATAGCTTCTTCCCTGTACTTGACACTTCTCTTACAATCCTGAAAGATTTTCTCAACACTGACAACACCAATCTTAAGCCTGTCCCCACTTCTCACATTGAGCTTTACCTGCTTTTCGATCATCTCCTTTATCAGTAACATATCATAATCTTTGATGTCTATCTTGCGTGTATTAAGCTGCGCCTGTATTTCGTCAATCTTCCTCGCTATCCTTTCCAGTTCGGTAAGTCTCTTGTCCTGCCCGGCAAGCTTCTTATCCTGCTCAGCAAGTTTACTGTCCTGCTCAGCAAGTTTCTTATTCTGTTCAGCTATAGCTTCCATCTCGGGCCCGGCGTTTTTTCCTCCAATTCGAGAAAGAAGCACCGAGCACAGCACAATCACCGAAACCACTACCAACACATAAAGCCAAATCGGTTTTTTAATATCCATAAATTACCCTTTCCCGCCTTATGTTTAAGACTAAAAGCCAAAAAACTTTTGAATTCCACAATTTTTTGCTTGCCGAGAAGACCCGCAAATTAAAACAGCCGTCCCACAGAGAAAAAGAAGGCCTCGGTATCGTCAGCGTCATCTTTCAAAAATGGTGCGGCAACTCCAATCCTCATCGGCACAGGCCCAAACCACTGAGGTATTAGTATCTGTATGCCTATCCCCACCGAAGCGCGGTAGTTGCCCGAATCAATCGCTCCACTGTCAATAAAAAACAACGCCGCAAATTCTTCACTTACTAAAGGCACAGTTACCTCGGCATTGGCCAAAAATATCCAGTCGCTGCCTATCGGCTCTTTCTCCTTCGGGCTGGCGACATTTGTCTGCAGGCCTCTCGTACTTACACCACGATAATCAAAACCTCTTATGCCGTAAGTGCCCGTACCGCCGCCGTAGAACCTTTCAAAAGGTGGCGCATCACCTAATACAGTCGCTGCAAGCAGCTTCGTCGACAGAATAGTTTTTCGCTCCGCCAAATCCTCATAAAGTATCCCGTACCGCCTGTAAGTTCCGCTCAATATTCCAAACGTATGGTCGCCGCTGACCTGTTCGTAACCGGCATTAAAACTATAGCCCTTGGTCGGATTAAATCTGTCATCGGTAAGGTCTCTTCCGATGCCAAATCTCACTCCCGCAAGAAATGTATCACCTTTAACATCTTTGATTTCCCTGGGAGCATCGAAATCGATGCTGTCAACGTCAACATTTCCCACTCTAAAGCCGATACTCCTGCGCCAGCGATTTTTATAGCGTCTCTCGAACCCGACGTATCCTCTTGTTCTTTCTTCGTCGTAGCATTCTCTCTCCCACTCGCGGCCTAAGCCAGCCACATTAAGTGATATCGGCTTGTCCTTAAAATACGGCTCGGTGAAATTAATCGAATATTCGCTAACTTCCGTACCCGGCTGCAGCGCAATTCTTAAACTCTGTCCCGCACCTTTGAACGCCTTGCCGGTGATAAACTCACCAAAGCTTTCCGGCCAATCACTGATATCGAAATTCCTCTGCTCAAAAACAAGCTGTCCTATAAGGCCCACGTCGCTCGACACTCCGCCACCCACCATTACCATCCCGGTCTGGCCTTCAATAATGCTTACCTGTGCATCCTTCTGGCCGGGCGCCTCGCCGCTGGGCGTAATAGTTGCCGCCTCAGTCAATACTGTCCTTCGCAAGAGTTTTTCCAGGTAACCGCTGCCGTCCCCGCGTGCTATATCAGCGTTGTACCATCGACCCGGCTGAAAGTCATATTCATCCAGCACCCGCCGGATAACCTTATCTTGCGTTTGTTCGTTGCCGGTTATATTAATCCGGCCGATTCGAAAACGCTCCCCCTCAGTTATTTCAAATTCAACGTTGACCTTGCCTTTTGCCACAAACCTCCGCCTCTGTGCAATCTTCGCATCGATAAAGCCATTTTCGCGGTAAAACTTAAGCAGCCGCTTAACATCCGAACCGGTCTTTCGCTCATTATAGATTTGCCCCTCCTCCGATTTTAATTCCACCCGCAGCCGTTTTTCATCGAAGTGTTCATTACCTGCAAGAACAATTCTCTCAATAGCATAGACCGGCCCCTCGTCAATCACGAAAGTGATACGGACTTTGCGCTTATCTTCACTGAATTCTCGTCTTGCCGTTATGCCGGCATCGAGAAAACCTTTTGCTTGATAGATATTTTGCAGTCTCGCCACATCCTCAACCGGTCGCTCTTCAACGTAGTAGGCCGGCCAAATAAACCATTCCGTTGTCCTGGTCTTTATGGCCCCCCTGAGTGCCGCGGTCTTTATGGCGCTATTGCCGCTGAACGAAACCTTCGCTATCCTGACCCTCGGCCCCTCATCGATTGTATAAATCACCTTGCCCGCTGATAACTGGTCGCTGTCCAGTGCTACTTGAACAAAAGCAAACCCTTTTTTCAGGTAAAATTCAACAAGGGTTCTTCTATAGGCCTCGGCCAGGGTTGGGTCAAGGTAATCGCCTGTCTCAAAGCCCAGTTTCTGCCGCAGAGCGTTAGTTCTATATGCACGGTTGCCGACAAAAATAATCGACCTGACGAGATTTCTCTCAACAACGACAAATGTCAGCCGAATCCTGTTATCAACGACGTCGGTATTATAATAACTATATTCGACCCCGGGCAGCCTGGCTATGCGTTTCGCATCTTCAGCCGCCGTAGCCGGGTCAAACAACTCGCCGACCCTGCTGCGAACCCTGGATAAAATCTGCGCATCGCTAACACTGACGTTACCCGCTGTCCGGATACTGCTTATTGACCCCGCCCCTCGGAGGGGCGGGGTTGATAATTGATTACTGGCAGAGAAAGCAGAATTTGCAAGCAATGGCAAACAGTAAAGCCCAAATAGTAGCTCTGCCACAGGTAAACACCAAACCTTTTTCATTGTTTCCTTTCAATTCAGAAGTCAGATTATCTGTTATCTGTCCTCTGTCTTAAAATGGCACTCCGCCTGCGGCGGCTTCTACGTGAGAGGCGTTCTCAAACCGCGTAAATTTTTCCCTGAATATCAGCCCTACAACTCCGGTCGGGCCGTTGCGCTGTTTAGCTATTATCAGCTCGGCCGTACTGTCCTGCTGGTAGTCCTTGTCACCACGATGGTAGTAATCTTCACGGTGAAGCAGCATCACGACATCGGCATCCTGCTCGATACTGCCGCTCTCACGCAGGTCGCTCATCCTCGGCTTGTGCCCCTCCCTGCCCTCTGGAGCCCGATTCAACTGGCTCAGAACCACCACAGGGACGTTCAGCTCCCTCGCTAAGGACTTGATATATCTTGAAATTGTGGTGATTTCCTGCTGACGCGACTCAACCCTGCCCGTACCCAGATGCATTAACTGCAAATAATCCACTATAATACACCGGATATCGTGTCGGCTTTTAAGCCTCCTGGCCTTGGCGCGGAGTTCCAGCGGAGTCAGCGTCGAGGTATCATCGATATAAATCGGCGCTTCAGATAATGCTCCGCAGGCCTCAACCAGCTTCTGGTAATGCTCGGTACTGAGCATCCCTTTTCTGACCAATTGGGCATCAATTTCGCTGCCACTGCACAGAAACCTTTCAGCTAACTGCTGCCTGCCCGTCTCTAATGAAAATATCGCAACCGGAATCCTCAATTCGGCGCCGATATACTCGGCGATATTCAATGCCAGAGAGGTCTTTCCCATACTCGGTCTTCCGGCAATGATTATCATTTCCCCGTTCTGCAAACCACAGCAGAGCCCGTCAAGCTCATGATAACCGGTCGCAAGGCCGGTAACGTGACTTCCCTCGCGTTTCTCTATAAGCTCATAAGTGTGACTAACCAGGTCCCTCAACAAAGAAGCGGAACCGGTTATCTTTTTATCCGTAACGGCGAATATCTTGCGCTCCGCTTCGTCAAGTTTCTCATTCGGCTCGCCGGCCTCGCTATATGCATCATCCAAAATCTCACTGGCGGCGGCAATAATCTCACGCAGCAGCATCTTCTCTTTGATAATACCGGCATAATAATTCACATTTGCCGACGAAGGCACAGAATCCACAACCTTCGCAAGATATTCCACTCCGCCGACCTCCTCTAATTGCTTGCGCTTTTCAAGCTCATCGCGAAGCAGCACCAGGTCGAGACCTGTCCCCCGCTCTCCATTGTTTAACCTTTGAGAGGGGTTCTTTTGGTATAGCTCTAATATCGCCTCAAATAAATAGCGATTCTCGATTCGGTAAAAGGCATCCGTTGTCACCTGCTCGACAACCTCACTGATACATTCGGGGTCGATTATCATCGAGCCTAATACCGCCGCCTCAGCCGCTAACGACTCCGGCATACTGCGAGCAGCCAACCCTGCTCCAAATGAGCCGGACTCACGCCTGTTTGGTACGGGACCGGCAGCAGCCCCCACCGACTCGACCGTCCCAACCTTATCTTTACCTGCCTTGGTAAGTTGAGCCATTTAGATTATCCCTTAAAAGCTACGAAACAACCCGACAACAATATCGCATCTCGTGATTCGTTACTCGATTCACAAGCGACGAGACACCAACCTAAGTGTCCTCTGTTTTTGCCCCGTTAGAGACCTTTTCCTGTGGGGTTCTAACGGAGTTTGCATCATCCTGCTGCGGCTCCTTCGGGGACGGGGACCCCGACGTAATATCTTCGCCTTCGGCGACGTCCGTCGATGTGGCGCCCGACGCCACAATAATCACACTCACCGTAGCGGTCAAATCATCGGCGAATTTCAGCGTCACGGTATGCGTCCCGACCTGCTTTATATGTTCCGGCAACTGCACTACTCCATCGGCGACTTCAAATCCAAGCTGTCGCAGATTGGCTGCAATCTCAGCGGCAGAAACCGAGCCGAACAAAACACCCTGCTCGTTCGCCCTGGCTGCGACAACGGCCTCCGCCCCTTCCACCGCTGCCGCCGCCTCTTCAAGTCGCTTGCGCTGAGATATCCTCTGCCCTGCACGCCGGGCCTTTTCCTTGGCTATGGCCCGCAAATTCCCCTCCGTCGCGGGCTTCGCCAGACCCTGTGGTAGTAAATAGTTCCTCGCATACCCCGTCTTGACTTCGACAACATCTCCGAGCCAGCCGAGCGATTTAACATCCTGACAAAGTAAAACCTTCACCCCGTTAGAAGTACTTTCCTTGCTGGAAAATTCTCGTTTTCGCATCATACCACCCTTTTATGTTGCATTATTCATCATTATATAAAAGTTCTAACGGGGTGAATAGCTCACCCTGGTTATCAGGCAACCTGATATTCTGATTTCCTGATGTCCTGATTCCCTTCCCTCTACGTAGTAAACGGCAATAGTGCCATATACCTGGCACGTTTAATTGCCTTTTTCGCCTTTCTTTGACAGCCGGCACAATTGCCGCTGCGCTTGCGGGAGTATATCTTGCCGCGATTGGTTAAGAGCTTCTGCAGGGTCTCGACGTCCTTGTAGTCAACGTATTTTATGCCTCTTCTGCAAAAACGACATTGCGTCTGCTCACGAACACCCACAAAGCCCGGCTTTCTTCTCTCAACTCGTTCCTGATTCCTTCGGGTTCCCATTTTGCTATCCATCGCTAAACCGGTCCCCCTTCTTCTCTGTATTGTTCCCATCTTTTACCCTATCTGGTTAAATGGTAACTGAATAATTACCAATCACCAATTACCAATCACCAATTACCAATCACTAATCACCCATTACCAATTACATCTCACCAATTACCAATCACCAGTTACCAATCACCAGTTACCACTCACCAATTACCACTCACCAATTCAAAACGGTATATCATCTGCGCCCGTCTGCTCCTCGGGACCCTGCTCTGCGGGAACTCCGCCTGCACCCTCCTCAGTCTGGCCGGCACGCCCACCAGGCCCGCCGGGAAGAAACTGAAAGTTTTCAACTGTAACCCTGTGCTTGCTGCGCCTCGTACCGTCCTGAGCCGTCCAACTATTAAATGTCAGTCTGCCTTCAATAAACAGGGGTCTGCCCTTGCTCAGATATTTATTAATATTTTCGGCAGTTTTGCCAAATGCCCGGCAATCTATAAAGCAGGTCTCCTCCCTATCTTCCCCTTCCCTGCTTTTCCATCTACGGTTCACCGCCAGCCCGAAATCGACCACAGCGGTCTGGCTGGGCAGGTACGACAACTGCGGGTCACGCGTCAGATTACCCATCAGCAAAACTTTATTAAAATTAGCCATCTGAAAATCCCCTTTCCGAACGACTATCTTCTATTCGTTATTGACCATCGCTTTGGAATCTTCATCTCTTCCTTGCTGCTTTACTTCAGCTTTCTCTGCCGCTTTTTGAGCAGCTTTTTGCTTCTCCTTTTCCACCTGCATAGCAGGAGTATCTTTTTGGGTTCCCATTTCGCCGTCTTTTTGCGAAATGAGGTCGCTTTCAATATCTTGCTTCTCTCTTGTCTCGGGACTCAGAATCAAAACGCGCATAATCCGCTCTGAGAGCTGAACATCTCTTTCAATGTCCCGTATCCTCTCGCCATCGGCCCTGAAATAACAAAGAACATACGTCCCTCTGGTTTTTCCGTTAATTTCATACGCCAATTTTCTATCATCCCATTTTTTTGTCGAGACAATCTCAGCCTCAGCCTTCTCCAGTATGGTTGTGATAGTCGTAATAATTGCGTCCCAATTCTGTGCCTGAGCCGAATCAACAAGAAACATGGCCTCATACAGTTTCCTAACAACAGTTTCCAAGTCAAATATCTCCCGTTAAAATTGAATTAGCGCTTAGTTTTCCTTTTCTATCCTCTATCAGCTAAAGGCTGCCCACTATTAAACTTATCCATGGCCGCCTCTATGCCCCATTTAACCCAGCAAAGCACCGCCTCTGCTGCCCTCTTAATCGCCTCATCCAGCAGCTCTCTCTCTGTCTCTGTCGGCTTATCGAGAACAAAATCTACATCTGGTTCTTCACCGCTTTGGCCGATGCCGATTCGCAAACGTCCTATACTCTCTGTGCCGAGCTTTTCTATAACATCAGCCAAGCCATTATGCCCGCCGGCCGAGCCCTTTGCCCGAATCCGAATCCTGCCCGGCGATAACGCCATATCATCGGTCACCACAAGCAAATCGCTGGCGCCAAGCTTGTAAAAACCCGTCGCCGTCGCAACGGCCTGACCGCTGCGGTTCATAAACTGCCACGGCTTCAACAATATTAACTTTTTATCTGCAAATTCACCATCGCCGAAACGGGCGCCGAATTTTCTCTTGCTTACCTTTATCTTCAGCGCACCAGCCAGTGAATCGATTACCTTAAAACCGATATTGTGTCGCGTATCAACATACTTATCGCCCGGGTTCCCCAGGCCAACAACCATTTTAGTTTCGGCCATAACAACATACCCCACACACAAGTGTGGAGAATCTCTCACCCAACAGGGCCTCGCTTGCCCTCTTCTTCAGAAGGTTGCTCTTCCGGCTCCTTGACCTCGCCAATAACTTCGGGAGCAGCCGGGGCTTCTTCTTCAACCTCTTCGGCCGTCTTGGCAGCAGCAACCAAACTGCAAGTAACCAGCAGCGTCTCCGGCGGGCCTGACAGCTTCACACCTTCCGGAAGCTCGATATCACCGGCGTGCAAGGCATCACCCACATCCATATCTTTCACCGAGACAACTATAGTTTCGGGAATATCGGTTACTTTACACTCGATTTCTACGTGGTCGGTATGCTCGGCAATAATACCGCCTTCTTGCGTGCCTTTCGCTGTGCCTTTAAGTTCGATAGGAACCGTTACTTTAACCGTCTCGGTTACGTCAACTCTCATCAGGTCCACATGAATGATATCTTTGCCCAGATAGTCATATTGCAGGTCTTTAACAATCATCTTTTGTCGCTTTTTACCTATCTGCACATCCATCAGCCGATGCCCGTGATGCAGCCCTTCGACCAGATTACGCACATCCAACGAGATAGCCACCGGCTCTTTCTTGTGGCCGTACACAATAGCGGGTATCCGGCCCTGCTTACGCACCTTCGCCGCAGACTTTGAGCCGGTATGTTCCCGAATTTCCGCCTTCAAAAGCAAACTTTTTTCCATAACTTCCTCACTTCACAATAGCGGATAGTGAATAGAAAAGACTATACGCTATACATCGTTGAACAAGCTGCTAACCGATTCATTTTTGTGAATCCTCTTTATCGCCTCACCTAACATAGCTGAGACGGTTAAAACCTTAATACTGCCAAGTTTTTTGGCTGCTGGAGCCAACGGTATAGTATCGGTAACCACCACTTCATCAATCGGCGCCTGCTCCAATTGTTCCAACGCCTCTCCCGCAAGAACGCCGTGTGTGGCACCGACATATATCTTTTCAGCTCCACGCTCCTTGACCAGACTGGCCGCGTTGCACACAGTCCCTGCGGTGGCGATAATATCATCGCACATCAGGATATTTCTTCCTTCCACCTCCCCGATAATCTCCAAAGCGCGCACCTCGGTGCCGCTCATCCGTTTTTTGTGCACAATCGCCAGCTCTCCGCCGAGGTGCGCCGCATATCTGGACGCAATCCTCATATTACCCACATCCGGCGAAATTACCGTCAATTTATCAATCTTCTTGTCCTTAAAATACTTACCCAGTACCAGCTCACCAGCCAGATGGTCAACCGGTATATCGAAAAAACCCTGCACCTGTGCTGCGTGCAGGTCTATAGCCAACACCCTGTCGGCGCCGGCGGTGGTAATTAGATTGGCCACCAGCTTCGCGGTAATCGGCACGCGCCCTTCGTCTTTTCTATCCTGCCGGGCGTAGCCAAAGTAAGGAATAACCGCAGTGATGCGCACGGCACTGGCCCTTCGCAAACAGTCCAGATAAATCAAAAGCTCTACCAGATGCTCATCAACGGGCCTGCATGTCGACTGCACAACAAAGCAATCCCTGCCGCGAACATCATCCTCCACCCTGACAACCTTCTCGCCGTCCGCAAACCGCTCAATCTTCGCAGCGCCGAGCGGAATCTCCAAATACTCACAAACCGCACCGGCCAACGCTGTATTGCTTTTGCCGGAGAATATCTTTAGATTATCATTCACAAACATCCCCTTACCTTTTTATTTTTACCGCCGAGCCCGCTGAGTTTACTAATATTGTCATTCCTGCGAAAGCAGGAATCCATTTTTCTTTTGTTTTCTCTGCGCTCTCTGTGCTCTCTGCGGTTAATCTTTTTACTCCTTCCGCCCAAATTTATCTATCTCTTCCTGCGAGACCACCGTCCCGGCGCCTATGCGCGAGCCGTCCTTCAACTCAATCGGCGCTATCAGTACCGCGCCCGAACCGATGTAGCAGTCATTACCTATATTTGTCCGGTTCACCTTCTCGCCGTCGAAATTGGCCGTTATCGAGCCGGCTCCTATATTAACATTCCGCCCCACAACAGCATCGCCGATATAGCTGTGGTGCCGGGCACGAACACCCTTAGCCAAAGTCGAATTTTTAACTTCCGTAAAAACGCCCAGCACAACGTCGTCTTTCAAAACCGTGCCATCCCTCAAATAAGCAAATGGCCCAATTCGACAGTCCTGCCCGATTTTAACCTCACCGTGAATATATGTAAACGGCTCAATCACCGTATCCTGCCCAATTTGTGCTCTTATATCAATCCAGGTATTATCAGGGTCAACTATTGTCACCCCATTCTCCATCAGTTCCCGTTGAATCCTCCGCTGCATAATCTTGCTCGCCACGCTGAGCTGTGCTCTGCTGTTGACACCTCTGGCTTCGTCAGGCCGCACCGCCGTAAAGGCTAAAACTTTATGGCCTGCTGCAATGATAAGAGACAGCGCATCGGTCAAATAATATTCATTTTTGACATTATCAGGCCTGACCTTCTCAACCGCTTCAAAAAGAATTTTGTTGTTGAGCAGATAATAGCTTGGGTTGACCTCGCAAATTCCCAGTTGTTCGCTCGTGCAGTCGCTGTCTTCAACAATGCCCTGAATATTGCCGCTTGCATCACGCACTATGCGCCCGTATCCGGTTGGGTCATCCAGGACCGCCGTCGCCAATGTCGCCGCCGAATGCTCGGCCTTGTGTCTTTCAAAAAGTGTCTTTAGCGTTTCAGCCCGAATCAACGGCCCGTCACCGCAAAGAACCAGCGTTTCGCCCTCAAAATCTTTAAGATGTTCCCTGCAGCACAAAACCGCATGGGCAGTCCCCTCTTGCTTGGGCTGACGGACCCAGACAATATCCGAAGCCTCGCCGAATCGCTCTCTCACCTGCTCATCGCCGAAGCCAACCACAACATATATCTTTTCAACCCCAACCTGCCGGCACACATCAAGCACATAGGCCAGCATAGGTCGCCCACATACCTCATGCAGCACCTTCGCCAGTTGTGTATTCATCCTGGTGCTGACCCCCGCCGCCAGAATTATTGCTACTCTTTCTGCCATAACATTTAGAGCGTAAAATGCAAAGTGACAAAGTAAAAACTATTGAACTGGGTTCCCATTTTGCAAAAAGTCGCAAAATGGGGGCTCTTCCTCAGTTTTACACTTTTAGCTTTAAGTTTTTAGTTTTCAAACCTACCCGACCAGGACTCGAACCTGGAACGTGGGCACCAAAAGCCCATGTGTTACCAATTACACCATCGGGTAATCCAATTAACAATCATCGTCGTTTGTCACGGAGCGATTTGGCTCTGCCGGAGGCTTGAGTCAACCAAGCCGTGATACTGCTGACCCCAAAGAAATAAAAAAGCCAAACTTATAATTTTTACATTTTCAGTTTTAACTTTTCAATTTCTTCTTCTACCCCATGCGACAGAGCGATTTTTCAATTGTAGGACTATAGCCGATTCACACTAACTAATCAACCTTTTTTTTTACATAAAAAACGCCCGTTTTCAGCATTAAAAAGCGGCTTTCTACGTAACGAGTCCATAGGACTGCCAAAAAAACTCTTTTTTATGCCAGACACGAGCAACGAGTATGTCTTGGCTTATTTGGTAGGGTGTGTAATGCACACCATTTATCTTTCCGTCGTTTTATTTAGCCCCCACCCCGCGCGGTGGGGGTAACACTGATTTCGATTAGTGAGGATTAAATCTTGCAGTTTTTGACCATAAGAGTATAATTACAAACCAGCTAACATCGGGGGTGCATCGCCAGAGAACGCTTTGAAGATAGCTTCCCCCAAGTGAGTTTACCCTGAGTGAAATCGAAGTGAAGGGAAGGGAAGGGAGAGAGTTGCCGTTGATGCGTTTTATGCAGACTGTATAATCATTGTTAGCCGTTAGAGATGAAAGTGTGGAAACCATATAAACAGAAGTTAGCCACTACCACTACGAAAGGACTATCGCTCCATAGGAGAAACAGATGAATACGACAACGCTTGCTCAACCGAAAACGCAGCTAGGACCACAGATTGAAGGTATACTGGAAACAGGCACTTGCTACTCCCGCGTTGTGTTTGTCTCGGCATTTACGGCGCTTCGCACTATCTTGCGTTTACGCGACCGCTTGCTTCGCACTGTTGAGAATGGAGCTACTCTACAACTCACGGTTGGAATTGATCTCGGTGGTACCAGCCGTGAAGTACTGGAAGAGCTAGTCCGCTGGGATTGCGAAGTGTTCGTTTATCATAACCCCATTGTTCGCGCTACATTCCATCCTAAGATATACCTATTTGAATGCGACAGTTCAGCGGTTCTGATAATAGGATCAAACAACCTCACCGACGGCGGTCTGTACACGAACTACGAAGCAGCAACACGATACGATTTTGAGTTGCCCGCAGACGCAGCAGAATATGAGCGTATCCTGACGCCACTACAGGGCTTTGTTGAACCACACGGACCCACTGTGTGTTGTCTCAGCGCTGATCTCATCCAGACTCTTGCAAATCGAGGGGTGTTGCCGACAGAAACAGATGCCCGACGCAGTCGCCGCGCAAAGCGAGGAACACCTCGAGAAGATGGTGTAACATTACCTCCAGATCCATTCTCTCCAGTCAGAGTTCCGATGGCACCATTATTGCCGAAAGACCTTCGTGCATCTGTGCCTCAAGTATCTGGCCAAGATGGAGCACAACCACAGGAAGAAGTGTCTCCGCCATCTGACGAGCCGCGACCGGCAGGTGTCTTGGTTTGGAGAAAGAAGCTTCCTCGTACAGATGCCCTGCAAGTCAGACCCGGCAGTCACCATGTCGGAGGTGTTCGACTTACTCAGGCCCAGTTCGAGAATCCTCCTGGTCAGCTAATCGACCAAACGACGTATTTCCGCCATCTGTTCGGTGACTACGACTGGGAACCCGAGCCAGGCGGCCATCGCGACCAAGAGCACACCTTCGTGCCGATGAGAATCTTCATACGGGGAAATGACTTTGGAGTCCGCAATTTTGAAATTAGCCACAAACCATCAGGAGAGGCAGGGCAAGACAATTACACCACGATTCTGCGCTGGGGCCGTGATTTCATCGGCACCATTGAACGAGAGAATCTAACTGGAACTGTCCTGTCCCTATACGAGACTGCTGATAACGAGATAGGCTTCCTGCTCGATATTGCGGATGAGTAGTCGAAGCCACCACTTCTCATTCGGGAAGCCGCTGTCTTCGTTTCCGAAGTTTCAGCCAAGCTTTGTGCAGGCATGTCTGTTCAGCACCCGACAACCCTATCTTGCCCAAAACATAGGAGTCTCGCATGGATAGGAACTCAATATCGTTGACGCTTTCTCGGTACTTCTGGTCTGCTGCTTTCAGCGAAGCGAAGCTTGCTTCCACAATGGGGATTAGGAGCCTTTCAATTTCAGAGGGAACAAGCTCGAGCACTCCACCCCCATAGTGTCGTCCCTCCATCTCAGCACTCAAACACGTAAGGCTATTCACAAAGCTGAACACCAAAGACTCAGGCTTTACTCCTTTCGCTTGGATTCTGTAGGCAGTGTCCGTCGTATAGACATTTGCCTTGTTAAGAACGAGCCGCGGATAGTTATGCGCTCGTTTCAGCATTGCGATTGGAGCCGTATAGACAGAGGGAACCTCATACCAGCATTTTCTAGTGCGACACTTGAAACGCATATGCAGGTTTTCGTTAAGTCCCAAGGAAAGATACTTTTCGATGTTGACAGGCATATCCTTGAGGTCGACTTCGCGAAACCATAGGAAATTGGCGGGAAGTCCCGCCTTCTTGTTTGAGCGATGATCCTTGCGGGAATACACCAGCCCCCCAACATGTTCGCTTCTTCCGAACATTGGGTGCGCCCATTGTTGCAGTTGGAACTCTTTTACAGTTCTGTCCGGCACATGAAAGAACTTATTTGCGCCTGTTACAATTCCAACATCCACAGATGCAACATCAGAGAACCGTTCCACTTCCCGTCTGCTGCGGCAATCAGCAAGCAGGCTGCGCTCCCTTGGCGTCAAGAAGATCTGCATCCATTTGCCCTCGATAGTCTTCCCATTAGTATACGTAGCTTCTTGAAACAGAGCTTCTGGATCTTCATCAAGAGTTCTCCGATTAGCGTTTGAGACCACCGAGACCCCTTTGCTCTTCGCGGTACGCTCAGGCTTCTTCTCTGCCATCAAGAGCACAGTTCCTTGAAGCGTATCGGCAAACCAGAGTTCTTTGGGATCTATAAAGAGAATTCGAGAACACTGGTCTGCAAGATAACACCGCAGAGACTGCGCATGTGGAATGTGAAAAATTTCCGAAGGGATGACCATTGCTATTCGTCCCCCCGGCTTCAGGAGCTTAACAGAAGCGATAACAAAGGGCACCCAGGCATTCGTATGCTTGGTGAACCGGAGATTCAATAGTGAGAAAATCTTTTCTGCGAGAAGCTGCTGTTCTTCGGGGAGATATTGGTAACGGATGAATGGAGGGTTACCAACCACTGCATCAAAGGACTCCCCATTCTGAGCGAGCAGGAGATACCAACGCAGAAAATCCCCAGCAAGAAACCGAATAGGCAAGCGTGTTCGTCGCTTCGCCTTTTCTGCCTCCTCAGCGTCAAGTTCACATATACAAACGCGCTTCAAAGACTTGAGATGTTGATCTTCAATTGCCTGAAGAAAAGCACCATCTCCACAACTCGGTTCAAGCATGGTTTCAGGCCTGGATTTCTTAACCCATTTGACCAAGAATGATGCTATGGTTTGATCTGTGTAGAACCCACCGCGAAGCTTCTGTTTCGACTCTAGCACGATGAAGTTCATGCGCAAACCCTCGACATGCTGGCTCGCCCGATATTTTTATCTTCTGCCATAGTTCTATCCCTGACCGCTATGATTCATCATTCTCATCAAATAGGTCCATTTGTCTATGGGGACGTTTTAGTACTGAGTATATTTTCTTATGATCCCTTTGCATTATCTCTCCTTTTCATCCTTGGCGTGTCCCAATAGGCAGACTTGCAGCTTGGGCAAACTTTGCAAACTACATTCATGTTCCTTGGCCTCCACTCATGACCGCATCGGTAGCATCTGTTGCCTGGAATCTGAACGTTTGGTCCGGCCTCTGTGATATCCTCTTTTGGTTCTTTTTTCAATGCCTAACCGTTTACCTTATAATAATATACTTTAAGTAACATCCTTTAAGCAATATAATTTTTTTAATATTTTTATAATAATATATCTTAAGTAATATACTAATCGGCTGTTTTAGACTGCAGGAACACCCTTTTTGGGAAAAATCCATGTTAATTTAGGTAACCTGCTGCTGAGCAAAGCCCCCGCGGTGAATTCTTTTTATTCGTTTTTTTGTGCCTTTTCGTGGCTAATTAAACACCTTTTTCGCCAGCTTCCCAAATGGGGCATTGAAAAATGACCCAGCGGATGAGGACGAAGCTTCTGTAGATGCTTGCATCGAACAAAGATTCGGACAAAGACGCCAAAGCCGGCAAAAAACAAATCAGCGTCAATCTGCGTTTATCTGCGTCTAAAAAATCCTGAAATCTGTGAAATCTGTGGCCAATTTTCTTCTTGACTTTTGTTTGAATTTCTGTTAAAATACCTAACGTAAACCGCCCGTAGCTTGCCCCTATCTGATTGTGGGGGGCTTGCCCCTTTCCCTGTGGGGGGGCGCCGGATATAGCGGAGAACCGCACGTTTTCGTATCAGCAGATACACGTCAAAAACCAGCATTTGGCAAGAAAGGCAAGGTTTTGAATTTGGGTCATTTAGATTTTGATATTGTTTCGGATTTAGAGCTTAGAATTTCGGATTTTGCCAGTCTTGGCATCTTTACACTTGTAAAGAGTCCTCTACAAATCAACTCTTTTATGCAAAACAAAGCCAATTTCCAAAAAAGTCAAATGAATGTAAGTATCTTTTCACAAAAGGCTTATGAAAATAAATCCAATTGGACACTTGGTGAAAACAAACCCAATACAAACCCAAACAAAGCCAATTTGCTGGATGCTCAAATGAACGTAAACTCACTTATAACAAAGGATTACAGAAAAAACGACGCTTTCGCAGTCCAAAAAAACAAACCCAATTCAAACCCAATTTCCGAAAGGCCAAAATGAACTTAAACTTATATGTTATAAAGGAATATGAAAATGAAACCGCCTTCAGGCTCGAACAAAACAAACCCAATCAAAGCCAATTTCACAAGCCGTTAGGCAGCAGTGAAGTGAGAAAACCCAGTACCGGAACAAGTATTTTATCTATCACCCCCGAAAAAAGACAGACTAACAAAACCACAATCCAGACCCTCGTCCACTTTGCCGACACCGTCGGCTTCATCCCCGGTATGATGCAAGGCCATATCTTGCTCCCGTCCAGCGGCGGCACAGGCAGAAGGTTAATCACCGCCAGTATTGCATTGATATAAAAGATACTCACGCAGATAAACACAATCGTCCAGTGGGGCCGAAGATACAGTATGCCAAGCGACAAAGCACAAAGAACAAGATTCGCACCTGGTCCCGCCAGCGAGCTCAACAGATAATAAAACCTCGGCCTTTTGAAGTTGTAAATATTCACAACTACCGGCTTGCCCCAGCCGAACCCAAGAATGAACAATGCAACTGTCCCTAACGGCGAAAGATGCCGCAAGGGATTCAAGCTCACTCTACCCATCCTCTCAGCCGTGCTGTCGCCCAGCCACTTTGCCGTTATAGCGTGAGCAAACTCATGAATTGTTAGCCCCACAATCAAACCCGGAAGCAAAAATAACGCAGTATATAAATCCATTTATTCCCGCTCCCGAAGACTGACTTCAATTCTCTTTTCGGCATCTTCCCACGCCATCTTCTCCGTCCAGCCCCACGCACGCGCCGTAGCAACTTTTATTGCAGTCTTCAGCACAAAGCCGGGGTCGGATTTGTCTTTCAAGCCCTTTAGAAATCCCGCTAATAGATAATCGCCACACCCAACCGTCGACAGAACCTTTCCGCGGCCGGTACATTGTCCCTGCCACGTGCCTTTTTTCGTAACGACTACGCTGCCTTTTTTGCCGCGACTTATCAATATAATCTCAACATTGTCGAGCAGCTTACGCCCGGCCTTTACCAGGCCGGCAGGGCGGTCTTCTATCTGCTCACCTAACAGCTCGCCCAATTCCTCAACATTTGGTTTTATCAGCCATACACCGCCGGAACTAACTATCTCTCTTAAAGCGTCCCCTGAAGTATCCACCGCAATTTTCGCCCCGCGCCGGCGACAACAATTTATAATCCGAACAACATCACCCAAAAGCTGCTTTTCCGGCATCGACCCGGCGAAAACACAAATACCGTTTCTGTTGACTGTCGCCTGTAAATCGGCCTTTAATTTTCTCAGGGCCTTTTTCGATGCCAATCGGCTTATCGCCCGAAGGTGCATCTCCCTGTTATTAACCGTATCGACAACGGTTATATTCCGGCGCGTACTGCCGTCAACCGCCGTCATTTTAACCTTAATCAATCCCCTCAAGGACCGCATAGCTTTTAACATCTGCTCATAATCCTCTCGGCCCCACAAACCCGCTGCGATGCTTTTTGTCCCCATCCACGCAAGTGCCCGTGAAATGTTTAATGCCTTACCAGCCGGCTGAGAGCACGCCGAGCTTATCACCTTATGCTGGCCCCAATCCACCCCTTTGAGCTGACAAACCGTATCCCAGCAGGGACACAGACCAATAGTTATGATTTTGCCGCTGATTCTCATTTTATCGCCCTGCCGGGGCCATCCTCATCCACGACTTATAAGTACCACGGACTGCGCGCGGGGCGCCATAGCATCCGGTTTGCCTGCTCATCATTGACAAATCGCTCCTTTTCCGGGTCCCATTTCAGCGGCCGTTTAAGCCGGTATGCTAAATTGCCTAAATGACAAACTGTTACCGAACGACACCCTATCTCTTCATCGCAAATCGGTTTACTGCGGGTGCGGATACATCTGAGGAAATTGCCTTGATGGCTTTTACTTTCATACAAATGTATCTCATCAGGCCCGAGCTTTCGCCTTGCGAGACTATCGGGCCACGTACGCAAATATCCGCGATTAACCTCAACCTTCCCTTCGGTGCCGGTAAACAAAACGCCATTGGCTTTATCACGGGTCATAATAACACCGTTGGCGTATCTATATGTAAGGACCTTGTAGTCTTTGCCGTCAGGAGGAATGACTTCAACCGGGCCGCTGTCGTCCATCCCCAAGCCCCACTGAGCGATATCGAAGTGGTGCGGCCCCCAGTTTGTCATTTCACCGCCGCCATAATCCCAATATCCCATCCAACCATGCCGCAGAAGTCCCGGATGAAATGGCCTCGCCGGTGCCGGGCCCAGCCACATCTCCCAATCGAGGTAATCCGGCACAGATTCGCCCGGCAGATTACACGGCCCGGCCGGTCCTCCAACGCTTACCGTTACCGTCTTTACTTCGCCGATGTAACCGTTGCGAACCAGCTCGCAGGCAAAACGAAAATTCCTGTCCGAACGCTGCTGCGTACCTATCTGGAAGACCCGCCCGTAACGCTTGACCGCATTAGCCATAGCCCTGGCCTCGGCGATGGTAAGCGACATTGGCTTCTCACAATAAATATCCTTGCCCGCCTTTGCCGCCGCAATATCCACTATGGCGTTCCAGTGCGACGGCGTGGCAGTTACCACCGCATCAATATCTTTCCGCGCCAAAAGCTCCCGAAAATCACTGTAGGCAGCACAATCCTTGTTGCCATAGTATTTGTTGGCAATATCACGCGCCCGATTTCGCCACCTCGCATCGACATCGCAGACCGCCACCACCTGCACTTCGGAGCTGCCCATAAAACCGCCGGGTTCGACCCAGTTTAAATTTGGGACGCTGCCCCCACGCCAACCCATATGAGCAGTCCCCTGGTTGCCCATCCCGATACAGCCCATCACAATCCGCTCATTGGCAGCAACATTGCCGTCCTTGCCCAGTGCCGAGGCCGAAACAAAGTATGGAAAACCTATAACACCCGCCGCTGCATAACTCGCTTCTTTCAAAAACCGCCGCCGATTAACCCAGCCCTTCCGAGGGGCGGGGTTAACTTTCTTACCTTTCATAATAAGGTCCTCCTGAAATCACCCCCTTTTCTCCCGAACAATAAAGTATAATTTTATTGTAACGCAAGTTAGTTCTGCTACAATTAAATTATTGGGACACGTATTTTTTTGGAGGGAACAAACTATGAATGGGATACTCAACAGAATAGCAAAAACTCCGATCAGCAAGAACGTGCTGATCGCAACCTCGCTAATATTTTTCCTCATCGGAACCAATTTTCTCACTTATCGCTCTGCTGCATATACAGCATACTGCAGGTGTGCTGCCAGGTATGGGAAACTCGTTGAGAGCTTGGAAAACACTCCCGACTTCAAGGTATACCTCACAAATAATCTTGATATCTACAAGAGACTCAAAAGGTTCCGACCCAGTGGCTATATGTACCGGGGATACAACCGACTACTATCTTATTGGGCAGTTGGCGTGTGCTTTATTATCGCAGGGATCATAACACTTCTGGCAGCGTTTTCTGACAAAATCAAGCAAACCATAATACGGATAGCTATGAGGTTCCACCAGAAAAGGCCAATTTCTTAGTCCCCCTCCTCCACGGAGGCATAGCCGCGCTGTCCCTCCCTTACATAATCCGGCTCGGCTGAATCCTTATCCTTCACAACATCTTGGGGGCCCCCTTCGTACTCCGCCTCGGCAGCCGATTCCAACTCGTCCCGGATGCGCTCATACTCCTCAAGTGTCATTATAACTTCCCGTGCCTGACTGCCCTTATACTCGCCGAGCACACCTACCGCAGCCATCATCTCAATTATCCGCGAAGCTCTCGCATAGCCGATATTGAGTCTTCGCTGAAGCAGCGACACGCTCCCCCGCCGCGTCTCCAGAACAATCCGAACCGCCTCGTCAAACATATCATCCCTTCTCATAGCAGACGTATCCAGCCCCTTCAGCTCGATTAGCTCAGGATGGAATTGCGGCTCGGCAAACTCCTTAAGATGCCTGGTAATTCGCTTTATCTCCGCCTCATCGACAAAAGTGCCCTGCGCACGCACCAAATCGCTCGTCCCCGGCTTTAGAAACAGCATATCACCTTCACCAAGCAGCGTTTCCGCTCCGTTCTGGTCAAGGATAATTCGGCTGTCCATCCTCGCGGCAACCCGGAAACCTATCCTCGTCGGCATATTTGACTTTATCAGGCCCGTAACAACGGTCGCCTGGGGCCTCTGGGTAGCTAATATAAGATGAATACCAATCGACCGGCTCTTCTGCGCAAGCCGAACAATATAAGCTTCTATCTCCTTCGCCGCCGTCATCATCAAATCCGCAAGCTCATCGATTACTATCACAATGTACCGCAGCTTCTTCGGAATCTTCGCCTCTTCATCGGCACTGCTCGGATTAAACCGCTTAATAATCTCCTCGGCCCCGAGTCTATTATACTCGGCAACATTTTTCACCCTCGCCTCCGCCAACAGGGCGTAACGCTCATCCATCTTCACCGTAGCCCATTCAAGTATCTGGACGGCCCTCGCAGTCTCGGTAACTATCGGACACATCAGGTGCGGAATAGTATTAAACGCCGTCATCTCGACCATTTTCGGGTCAATCAAAATCAGCTTTACCTCATCCGGCCGTTTCGTAAGAAGTATGCCCGTTATGATACTATTGATACAGACGCTCTTGCCCGAGCCCGTCGTCCCTGCGATAAGCAGATGCGGCATCGTCGCCAAATCCGAAACAAGCGCTTCGGCCGCCGAATCCTTGCCCAGAAACAGCGGTATCTCCATCCGCTCCGGCCTATTCTGCGCCAGCCGCATCATATCCTTCATACGAACTTTTTCCTTCTCGCTGTTTGGCACCTCAATACCTATCGTATGTTTGCCCGGCAGAGGAGCCACAACACGGACCGCACCAGCTCCCAGCGCACGAGCCATATCGTTTGAAAGCGTGCTAATCTGGCTGACCTTAACGCCCGCCGCAAGCTCCAGTTCAAACATTGTTACAACCGGCCCGGTGTCCGCCGCAACCACACGCGCATTAACACTGAACTCCGACAGCAATTTCTCCAGAGCAGCCGCCTTTGCCTTGACGACCTTCTCCTGCACCGCAGCGAAAGTATACTCCGGCTCAGCTAACAAATTCAACGGCGGCAGCCTGTAATCATCATAGCTCGGCGGCACATAGGACTTAGTCGGCTTATGCACCTTTGGTGGTGTTAACTTCAGTTGTCCGGAATCCGGCGCCGAAGCCCCTTTACTCTCAACTCGGGGCGAGGGCAACGGGGCACGGGCCGCGGACCTGGCACTTAGTTTTTGCCATATCTTGCCTAAAACTTTTCCGCGTTTGGTCCGCCCGTGGCGGAACCACCCCGGTACCGTCGCGCCAACAATCCTTCTGGCCACAGGACTAAAACATCGCAGCGCCGCCAGGATAACACTGTCCGCGAACAGAACAATCCCAACAATCCAGGTAGCTGCAATCAGTATGAAGGTGCCTAACAAGGCAAGATAGCTCTGCAAAAACACCACCGTCCCAACGCCGAGCACACCGCCGGAACCCATCG
>JAUWBI010000069.1 GCA_030601745.1 Phycisphaerae bacterium | reverse complement strand
CCGCTCCGGAAAAGATCATCCCTGGCTGTTTGGCCGTAGTTCAAAAGCTCATGCGGTCCGGATTCCTGAGTTCAGTCGGTGGCGAGGGATAGTGAATATCGAATAAAGAGCAAGGAATATCGAATGATGAAGTTGAGATTGCCGCGGTGCCTTATAGAAATAATGGTGGGGTGAGCCCCACCCTACCAAAATCCCCCCAGCACAGGACTGGGGGCTAAATATTATTGCGTAGGGTCTAAATCAGAAGTAACATCAAAGTTATGGCAAAAACGGTAGGGTATATGGTTACATGGACAACGTACGGTAGTTGGTTGCAAGGGGACAAACGAAGATATGTCAAAGCTGGGCGCACCCGGGAGCGGAAAACTTCATCGAAATAACGAGAAAGCAGAAAATATATGACTGGTAAACCAATATGTAAGATGGGCACAAGATGCTTCACCAACTATTAGCACCCGACATGGAAGCTCTGGATGCTATCGTAGAAGCCGTCCCGAAAGGAGGTTTTGTGAGAACGACAAAGCGAGAAATCATACTTGGGATGTTGGTTTATTGTGCTTTGGCTTCTACCGTGATGGCGGAGAAGCCTAAAGTGTTGTCAGATAACAAGATCGACCGGCATGCGTTAGTAAACCGGCATAATATCACGATCAACAAGCCTGACCCGCTCACGCCGCTCAGTGTCGGCAACGGTGAGTTCGCGTTTACTGCCGATATCACAGGTCTGCAGACATTTCCTGAGTATCATGACAAAGGCATGCCGCTGGGCACTCAGTCGCAATGGGGCTGGCACAGTATGCCTGACCCCGAAGAATATGCGTTATCTGATGTGTTGGAAGAATATGATGTATGGGGGCGGAATGTGCCATACGCTTCAGATGGGAAGTATCCGAAAGGATATTCACCTGCCGCGACGTGGCTCCGCTCCAATCCACATCGAATCGACCTTGGGCGGATAGGATTGCGCCTGGCAAAACCGGATGGTTCACCTGCGAACATTAAGGACATTGCCAATAGTTCCCAAACACTGAATCTGTGGACTGGACTGTTGAGCAGTAGATTTGAGTCTGACGGCCAGCCTGTCTCGGTCCGAACCGTTTGTCATCCTGCAAGAGATATTCTGGCAGTAAAGGTAACGTCGCCACTGCTTGAACAGGGCCGTCTGTCTGTTTCATTGGCTTTTCCTTACGGCAGCACAGGTTGGCGAAGTTCGGCGGACTGGTCCAGTCCGAATCGTCATAAGACACAGAGTCATATTGGTAATGGCAAGGCCGAGTTCATCAGGAGTCTTGATTCGGATCGTTACTATGTGAGATTACTTAGCCCGACCAAAGGGCATATCAAGACTGTTTCACAACATGAATACGAGATCAGTCAACCAAATGGGAATGCACTGGAAATCGTATTTGTCTTCTCGTCGAAGAAGGTCCTTGAAGCCATGCCCGATTTTGAAACAGTCAAAGTGGCTGCTGAAGATCACTGGCAAGACTTCTGGAGCAAAGGGGGTGCAATCGATTTTTCCCAGTGTACGGATCCGCGTGCTTTGGAACTTGAGCGCAGAGTCGTGCTCTCACAATACCTGACAGCCATCAACTGTGCCGGCTCATATCCTCCTCAGGAGACAGGGCTGGTCTGTAACAGTTGGCACGGCAAGTTTCACCTGGAGATGCACTGGTGGCACGGCGTACATTTTGCCCTGTGGGATCGGCTGGAGCTTCTTGAAAGAAGCCTGCCGTGGTATCAATCCATTCTTCCCATGGCCAGGGCTACAGCACGAACCCAGGGATACAAGGGAGCCCGCTGGCCTAAGATGACATCCCCTGATGGCAGGGAGAGCCCGAGCAATGTCGGAGTCTTTCTCATCTGGCAGCAGCCGCATCCGATTTACTATGCCGAACTGTGCTACCGTGCCAGTAAGGACCAGCAGACGCTTGAGAGGTACAAGGAGATCGTATTCGAGACTGCCGAGTTCATGGCGTCTTATGCGGCGTGGGACCAAGCCAATCAGCGATATGTGCTTGGGCCCGCGTTGATCCCGGCACAGGAAAGTTACGGTCGATATCGCAGGGGAAATCTGAATCCCACCTTCGAACTGGCATATTGGCAATGGGCTCTGGAAACCGCGCAGAGATGGCGTCAAAGACTTGGGATGAAGCGTAATCCGCGATGGGATGGTGTGATATCAAAACTGTCACGGCCCAATGTCCGTGAAGGAGTTTACACGGCGATCGAAACCGAGCCGTTCACGATTTATCGTGATCATCCTTCCATAGTTGCAGCATACGGGCTTCTTCCTCGCACTCCACTCGTTGAGCCGGAAATCATGAAGCGTACATATGATCACATTATAGAAAGATGGGATTGGCCGAGCACCTGGGGTTGGGATTATCCCATGCTTGCAATGACCGCAGCTCGTCTGGGAGAGCCTGAAAAGGCCGTGGATGCCCTGTTCATTGAGTCCCAGAAGAACAGGTATCTGGCAAATGGCCACAATTACCAGTCTTCACGACTGCCGCTCTATCTGCCCGGAAATGGTGGCCTGTTGACAGCAGTGGCAATGATGGCTGTCGGCTGGGATGGCTGTCCCGATCGCCCCTCACCTGGATTTCCAGCCAATGGGAAATGGAACATTCGCTGGGAAGGACTCAGGCCCATGCCTTGAACATCACAGCCTGCTTTGGCAGTCCCGCTGAAATTGTGGTATGATGTTACAGAAAATTGCTCAAATGCCAACTGTTAGACTTGATTGGAGAATCAGATGGATCGTAGAACATTTCTGAAAACTGTGCCGATGCTCACCGTTTTGGCCGGCACAGCATCCAGTTTCGCCGAGGACCTAAAAACGATAACACTTGTCAAGCCTCAGACGGATGGGGGCAAGTCCGTGCTGGCAGCCCTGAAGGAAAGAAGGACCAACCGTAACATCAGTGCAGAGAAACTCCCTCCGCAGACGCTGTCGAATCTTCTCTGGGCGGCATTCGGCGTGAACAGGGAGAAGGGACCGTTTGGAGGGCCTGGAAGAACAGCCGCATCGGCCAGTAACTCACAGGAAATTGACCTCTACGTTGCCTTGCCCGAAGGTGTTTATCTCTATGAGGCAATTCCTCACCGCCTGACACCCGTTATAGCTGGAGATTTTCGGCGAAGGTCGGGCAGGCGTTCGGCGGCAAGGGCCCCGGTTAATATCTTCTACGTTGTGGATATCGCCAAATACACGAAAGCGCCGTT
Organism: Phycisphaerae bacterium; assembly: GCA_030601745.1. Lineage (GTDB taxonomy): Bacteria > Planctomycetota > Phycisphaerae > Sedimentisphaerales > Anaerobacaceae > JAUVYQ01. Next base: position 15,424 of record JAUWBI010000069.1, on the reverse strand, counting down.
TCAGGAGCCAGGCCTTAAGGATTCGGAGATACAGAAGTCCTATTATTATGTCGCCACGGGTCTTATTGCCCAAAACGTCTATTTGTTCGCCGCCTCACAAGGCCTGGCCGCTCATTTCCACAATTGCGATAAGCGGAACACACCGAACGAGTTCAAATTACGGCCTGAGCAGCGAGTGCTCTTCTCTCAAACGGTAGGTTATCCGGCCTAAATGGGCTTCTATACGGCAACCATTACACATTGAATTACCTCGAGCGATTCCTTGGAAAGCACGTAATTGCGGGCGCAAACGCTACGGCTCCACGTAGCTTTGTTGGGCAATGAGGCACGGCGAAAACCGTTTGAAGTGAATATCACCGATGCGGTTAAGCCCGGTGAAAATATGGTGGCTGTTAAAATTGATCACAGCAAGATAACAGAGCTGTTCTTAGGTGGTATCATTCGTCCGGTCCTGTTGATTGAAAAGGCAATGTAAGAAGTGTGATTGGACGGGTTGAAATGATCGCCCAATTCGGATACTATAGTCAGGCGAAATCTCCAAGCAGAAGTAATCCGTGAAATAGTGACTGATAGGAGGCAGGTATGGAGCGACGGGAGTTTTTGAAAGGTGTAGGAGGGGGGCTGGTGTCGCTGGCTATGCCGGGATGTATGAGTATCTCTAAGCGACCTGGCAGTAAACCACCGCCCAATATCCTTCTCATCGTCTCTGATGACCAGGGTTACCGTGACTTAGGTTGTTATGGCAGCACGGAAGTAAAGACACCCAATCTCGACCAACTGGCCGCTGAAGGAGTTCAGCTAAAAAACTTCTACGTGACTTGGCCAGCCTGTACCCCGTCACGAGGCAGTCTCCTTACCGGCCGCTATCCCCAGCGCAATGGTACATATGACATGTTCCGCAACGACCTCGTTGATTATGACTATCTTTATACAGAGCACGAGTACGCTGTATCGTGGGAGATGATAGGTGGAATGGATACTCGCGAAGTGCTGATTCCACGTCTCCTAAAAAGAGCAGGTTACATCAGTGGCATCTTCGGCAAGTGGGACCTCGGGCAATTACATCGCTTTCTTCCCCTGCAGCGCGGCTTCGATGAGTTTTATGGATTTACGAACACCGGCATCGATTACTGGACGCACGAACGCTATGGAGTTCCATCAATGCGGCGCGGCAACAAGCCAACTACCGAGGATAAAGGCACATATGCCACTGATTTATTCCAGCGAGAAGCGATGCGATTCATTGAAAAACACAAAGAGCATCCTTTCTTCTGTTATGTGCCGTTCAATGCTCCACATAGCGCCTCCAATCTCCAGCGTCCACGCCCCGGAGTACAGGCACCGCTTGATTATATTCGCAAACACTATGATAGTTATGATCCAAAAGATGCCAATTCCCGTATGGCCAAACGTATCCGATACATGGCAGCTATCACCTATATGGATGAGGCGATTGGCCAAATCTTGCAATTGCTGAACGAACACGGCCTTGCAGACAACACGCTTGTAGTTTTCCTGTCTGATAATGGAGGGGGTAAAGGCCCCGCAGACAACGGTTCCTTGCGTAGTGGTAAAGGCAGGTTGTTTGAAGGTGGGATCCGTGTTCCTTGCATCCTGCGCTGGCCGGGTATGATTCCGCAAGGCACCGTCTGCGATGAATTTCTGACCGCTTTGGAGATATTCCCTATGCTTTGCAGGGCTGCAGGAATTCACCCTCCTCGAAATATAATCCTTGATGGCTTTGATATGACACCGGCTTTAGCAGGCACACAGAAATCTTCTCGTAGAGAAATGTTCTGGCAACGTCGGGGGGACAGGGCTGCCAGAGTCGGAAATTGGAAATGGGTCGAATCGTCCCATGGTTCGGGGCTGTTCGACCTTTCAAAGGATATTAGTGAACAGTGTGATCTGTCGAAAGAAAGGCCAGATGTGCTGCGAATGGTCAAATCGCGTTTTGCCGCGTGGGAGAGACTTATGGATGCGGCTGAACCGCGTAGGCCATTTCGGGACTTTTAGCGGTTGCCGTTCGCAACTTTATAAAATGGCTACGTTGAAAAAAACAAGCAATTCAGGCAACTCAAACATCAGCCGCTCGATTTATGAAAGAACTTCTTTCGCCGTTATTTGAAGGGGACAACCTCATGCAAAAGACAATAACACGACGTCAGTTTCTATCTCAAACGGCAGGGCTTGCTGCCCTGACTGTTGTACCCACTGGATGTCATTTTGGTGGTATACGGAGAGCGCGACATCCTAACGTTATTCTTATTATGGCCGATGACCTGGGATATGGTGACCTTGGATGCTATGGGTGCTCCGAGATTCACACGCCGGTCATAGACAACCTGGCGGAGGACGGAGTAAGATTTACCGCCTTTTATGCCAATGCACCTGAATGTACTCCCACTCGAACTGCTCTGTTGACGGGTCGTTATCAACAACGTGTCGGCGGTTTGGAATGTGCAATTGGCATTGGAAATGTGGGCCGGTATGATGATGCCATTCGCCTGCGCAAGACAAATGATCTCGGCCTTCCTGTTCAAGAGACAACCATTGTTCGCTTACTTAAGAATGCAGGGTACGCTACTTCGATTTGCGGCAAGTGGCACCTCGGTTATGAAACCAAATTTTCACCAAACAATCATGGTTTTGACTATGCATTTTATGCCATTGGTGGCGGCATGGATTACTTTCATCATGTCGAACCACCACCCAGCAATATGCATAGCCTTTATCTAAATGGTAAATCTATTAAACGTAAAGGGTATTTCACTGACCTTGTCACCGACGAAGCTGCTCAGTTTATTGAACAGCAATCAGACAAAACGCCTTTTTTCCTGTATGTTCCTTTCACTGCCCCACACTCACCTTATCAACGGCCTTCCGATTATCGCCCCCAGCCGCTGCTGGAGAACTCTGACCTCTGGAATCAAAGCAAGGGACTAAAAGAGGTGTATTTTGCTATGATAGAGAGAATGGATCAGGGTATTGGGAAAATTCTGAGAAAACTCCAGGAGAAAAAAATGGCGGATAACGCTTTGGTCATCTTTATGAGCGATAATGGGGCCTCGCGCTCGGGTAGAAATTTACCTTTTTCCGGGTATAAAGGAAATCTTTTCGAGGGAGGTATCAGGGTACCCTGTATAGCAAAGTGGCCTGGAGTTCTCCCTGCAGGGCTTGTATCAGAATACCCATGTATGACCATGGATTTTTCGGCATCTATTATCAGGGCAGCAGGTACAAAGCCTCCTCCAGATCGACCATTTGATGGCATGGATATTTTGCAAAAGATTCAGATAAAGGGGCCTATTCAAGAACGCACTTTCTTCTGGCGTGCACGCAGGGGACAATTGACCAGAAAAGCTGTGCGGGATGGTTCTTTGAAATATATCTATCTGCAAAATGAAGATGACATAAAGGAATATCTTTTTGACCTTAAGCAGGACCCCGCAGAAAAAAATAATCTCCTCAGCGAACGCAAAGAAGATGTGAAAAGATTAAAAATGTTGTTAAAAAAGTGGGAAGATAAAGTTGAGCATAAACGCTAACGCAACTTTATACGGAGGTGATACTCAATGATTATTTCAGGCAAAAAATCTGTTTTCATAGCACTTGTTCTAACTCTATTTTGTTCGGTGGTTTTAAGTAACGACAATAATCCAAACGAACTTGTATTAAATCCCACATTTGAACGATCTGAGAAGGAAAACGTACCTGCTCATTGGTCGATATGGAGACCTGTCTGGGAAAAAGCATCCTGTATTGTGGAAACTGTTTCCGGTGGACTTTTTATAGATGGACGGAGCAATCCCTATGCCGTCGGTGGAGTCTTCCAGGCAATCCAAAACATCGAGGGCGGGCAGGCCTATGCCATTGAAGCGATTTGCCAACTGCGAAATATCCCTACACCATATCAGTCGGTTCTCGTGCGTATCAGTTGGGCTCATGATAGAAAGTTACTTCACCCGGCAGGCATGCTTGTCCGAGGTCCGATTCTTGACGGCAAACTCGCCCGCTTTAATGATGTTCTTGTAGCACCAAAACAGGCCAATTCGGCCAGGATTTCTTTAGAGGTAAAATGGCCATATGGAGGTTCGGTGCTTTGGAAGCACGTCAGCGTGCGTCCCACATCTGCTCCCGTCCCACGCAAGATTAAAGTCGGCACGGTGTATCTTCGGCCCAAAAACAGCACACCCAAAAATAATTTAAAACTCTTCTGCGAGCAGATTGATAGGGCTGGCAAGCTGGGTCTCGATATCGTTTGCCTTGGAGAGGTAATTACTCTTGTCGGAACCGGCTGTTCTGTTAAAAACTGCGCTGAACCGATTCCGGGCCCCTCCACCAGACAGCTTGGTGATGCAGCCAGGAAAAACAACATTTGGGTAGTGGCGGGTCTTACAGAACAAGATGGTGACATCATATATAATACTGCTATATTACTGGATCGACAGGGACATCTTGCAGGAAAGTATCGCAAAGTACATCTGCCGCGAGAAGAATGGAAGAAAGGAATTACACCGGGTGATTCCTATCCTGTCTTTCAAACAGACTTTGGTACAATTGCCATTCAAATATGTTATGACTGGTTCTTTCCGGAGCCGGAAGCTATCTTCGCACTTAAGGGCGCTGAAATTATCTTTGCCCCCACCTGGGGTAATACACTACCCGATGTAGATGGCCGGGTCAATGGCGAATCAGTTTTTCGGGTTCGAGCCCGCGACAATGGAGTTTACATGGTTCCCTCAGTTTATGACGGCAATAGTCTTGTGATCGACCCAATGGGCAGGATCCTTACTTCCAGCAACGGTAAAAGTGGTGTCTTTTGGGCTGAGATTGACCTCAACACGCGCGAAACGCTTCGCTGGGTAGGCTACTGGCGTTCCATCGGTCCGCGTCACCGCATGCATCATACTTACGCACCTCTATTGGAGGGCTTGAATAAGCCCACATATTAATTTGTTGGTCGGTCTTGGTAATCAGCATGTAAAACAGCCACGGGGGAGTTGAAAAAATCGATTACTTTTCTTAATGGCCATTGACGTGGGTCGGTTTGAGCCGCTTCTTCGTTAAGATGCCACTCATTAAAGGATTCAACATAATAGTTTCGCTCAGACTTAACGGAAAAAAGTTCGCAACCGGGAAAAACAATACAGGTAAGTTTTCCACCTTTTACCACACCTGTATCCAGAGCAAATAATCTCGCCGGAACTAATTCGACCCTTTCATAGCCAACGTGACCTATACATAGATGGTTTATTAGTTTCAAGCGATGACGCTGGCACAGAAGGACCGGAAAAAAGTGACGCCAGAATGACGCCAGAGCCCGATTTTAGGCTAAAATGCAACAAAAGGCAAATCTGAGAATGAGGGCAAGTACTTATGAAAACACGCCCGGCAGGACTCGAACCTGCGACCTACGGATTAGAAATCCGTTGCTCTATCCGCCTGAGCTACGGGCGCCGAAATCTTTAAGTGCTTATAATATAACGATTTCCCACACAGGTTGTCAAATCTTTTAGTGAGCAGAAGACCAAAAAGGCCAAAAGTGTCAATTCTGTGCTGTATATCTTCGGCAACAGTGGAACAATTGGTTAAAAGATAGTGTGCAATTTTAGCTCCTTTGTTTGAGTGATTTCGTTGTTATACTTCTTTCCTTGCTCAATGGTTTTTGCTTTGAGTTCAGGTCGTTTCTTTAATATCTCTTGCCGCTTGCCGAACCGCTTGCGCTATTTGCTCGAAGTATGTTTTTGTCTTGAGAATCGCTTGTTCCCGTGTCATAATCGTCATAGGACTCCTTTGCAAAGGTTAAACATGGGTTCAATTTACCAGTGTTCTACCTTTCGAAGACCTTTTTATAATATGATATAACATAAATATTCACAACGGCGAGCAGGCGCGCCTGTCAAGTTGTGTCCAGACTATATCAAATTCACTGCAAGCTTTCAGGCACGGGAACTTATTCGGGAGAAGTCGGCAAAATGATTTATTTAACTGAAAAAGATATTTTGAAAGCGGTATCTATTGATGAGATGTTGGATGCTATTGAGGCATCGATGTATATATATGAAAGAAAAGAATTCTGCATGCCGCAACGGCTGCACGTGGACCATAAAGGAAACACTTTACTGCTTATGCCGTGCTTCACCAAAGATTCCTTTGGAACTAAACTGGTAACCCTGTTCCCGAGGAACCCCGAAAACAACATCCCTGTTTTGAACGGGATAATGGTTCTCAATGACGCACAAACCGGGGTACCTCTGGCATTGCTCAACGGCCCTGCCCTAACAGCCATCAGAACTGCAGCGGTTGGAGCTGTGAGCATTCGCCACTTGGCTGCGGAGGATACTCAATCAGTGGGGATAGTCGGAGCGGGTGTTCAGGGTTTTCACCAGGCCTGGCTTGCTTGTTCAGCAAGAAATCTGATGGACATTTTCATTTTTGACCTGTATCCAGAAAAGTCTTTAGCGCTTATGGAAAAATTGTCAAAGGTGGTTCCTCACGTTAAGCTGCACCAGGCAACCTCCGTAGAAGAGCTGCTGGAAGAAAGCCAGGTCGTTATTACAGCGACAACATCACTGGAGCCTGTATTGCCGGACAAAGAAGAATTACTGGCCGGTAAGCATTTTGTCGGCATTGGTTCTTATAAGCCAAATATGAGAGAGTTTCCTAAAGCTATATTCAATCTGCTCAAGACGGTTTTTATTGATACTGACCATGCTTTGGAGGAATCGGGTGACCTTATAGTTCCACTGCGGAACAATTGGATCAGGCAAGAGCAAGTTATGACCCTGGGGCGATTCCTAATTGAGAACAAACCACACGATGAAGTAAAAGAAGAAACTACCCTGTTCAAGTCAGTAGGCATGGCTCTATTTGACGTTTGTGCTTCCAAATTGATTTATGAAAAGGCAATTCAGAAGGGCCTGGGACAGAAAATCATTTTATAGCAGGTCTGAGCACGATATCTAATTGCAATAAATCATTATGTTCTAATTAGCATTTTGGGCCTGCTCCTGCTTGTGGCCGACGGGGGTCGGCCTGGAACTGGCGGGCCCCGCCCCTGCCGCAGGGGCGGGGCGGGCAAATTCCCCTTTAAATATCCGGTGAGTAACTCGTAGAGGTGACGCCTGGTATTTTCGCCCTCTTTTATCGAGTGAGAGCGGTTCGGATATGCCATCATCGAGAATGACTTGTTGTGCTTAATCAACTCATTGATGAGTGCTTCGCAGCTTTGATAGTGGCAATTATCGTCGCCGGTACCGTGGATGATGAGAAGATTTCCCTTGAGTTGATGCGCGAATGTTATGGGCGAACCGTTCTTGTAACCTTCTTCATTGTCATCCGGCAGTCCCATGTACCGCTCCTGGTAAATCGTGTCGTAAAAGCGCTGATTGCTTATGAACGCAATTGCCATAGCGGTATGATACAGGTTGGGATATCGAAAGATGGCGTTAAGACTCATAGAACCGCCTCCGCTCCAGCCCCATATTCCGATTCTGGCCGGATCAACATAAGACCAACGTTTAATGATAGCTCGCGTTGCGGCCGCCTGGTCCGCAGAGGCAAGAATGCCAATCTGGCGATAGATGCACTTGCGCCACGCACGACCGCGGGGCGCCGGCGTGCCTCGGTTGTCTACGCTCATCACGAGATAACCCTGCTGGGCGAGCATAAGATGCCACAGGTATTTTTCCCCTCCCCATCTATCCAGGACCGCTTGACCGGCGGGCTCGCCATAGACATAGAATAACAACGGATACCGCTTTTCCGGCTTGAAATCAGGTGGTTTCATGCACCAGCCGTCGAGTTGTACGCCATCGCCGATATCGATACGAAAGAACTCGGTCTTACCCCCATTGAGTGCATCCATCTTTGCTCGAAGCTCCGAGTTGTCCTCAAGTGTCCGCACTTTCCTGTGCTGCGGTAAACGTATAAGTTCTATCACCGGTGATGTATCGAAAGACGAGTAGGTGTGAAAGGCCCATCGTGAATCTTTTGACATCTGGTATTTATGCGTTCCCTTCTGAGTAGTTGGAGTCAGCCGTTCGGCCTTGCCGCTGCCGTCAAGTCCAACTCGATACAGATAGCGTTGTGTCGGATTATCCGGCGAAGCAATGTAATACACCCAGCCGTCTTCTTCATCGATGCTCTGAACGCTTATAATGTCGAATTCGCCTGGAGTCAGAAGAGTTATCTTCTTGCCGGACCGTGAAACCAGATACAGGTGCCGCCAGCCGTCACGTTCGCTCAACCATGTAAAGCCCTTACCATCATCCAGCCATTTCAGGTCGCCGCCAACGTCAACCCATGCTTCATCACACTCAGTGAGAATCGTTCGGACACGGCCGGTACGGACATCGCCCAGCATGACTTTATTTGTATTCTGCAGACGGTTAAGTTGTTGTAGAACTATTTCTTCGGAGTTCTCCGCCCATTCCATTTTCGGGATATAGTGGTTGCGGGGGTCGCCCGGCACCTTGAGCCATTGCGTTTGCCCTCCGCTGGAACTTATCACTCCGATGCGACAGGCGGAATTCGTCTCGCCAACCTTTGGATATTGGAAGGTGGTAATCTTTGGGTAAAGGGAATCTGTGTAATTTATGAGATGAAAATCACGCACTCCCTCGGTATCGAACTGCCAATAAGCGATTAATTTGCCGTCGGGACTCCAGCGGAATCCATCCCGCAATCTGAATTCTTCCTCGTAGACCCAGTCAGAGGTGCCATTGATAATGGTGTCCGAGCCGTCCTTTGTCAATTGTTTGATTCGAAGGTTCTTGAGATTCTGGACGTACAGGTTTCTTTTCCGGACATAGGCAACGCGACGGCCGTCCGGTGAAAACTTCGCAAACATCAGGGTTGAAGGCTCAGCATCCGGCGCCAGCTTTTGCAGTTCCCAGCTTGTCAGGTCGAGCACCCAGTAGTCTCCACGGGTGTTTTTGCGCCAAACGCGTTTAGTATTCGTAAAAACCAGCAGTTTTTTCCCGTCTGACGACCAGGAGTAATCGTCAATCTCTAATGGTTTTGATTCGCCTTTCGGTATCAGTCGCGTGGATGGAACCATTATTTCGCGGCTACCGGTCTCCGGCTCGTACCGTACTATATCCTTACCACCCTCTTGAGTATTTGAGTCTTCCAAAGTTGTGTATCCGGAGCCATCTTCCAGCCAACGAGCAGGGCCGAATTTCGCAGGCTCAAACTCTTCAGAACTAAATATCCGCTCAAGAGTAAGAAGCGAAGTGTCTGTTGCCTCCCCAGCCCCCCTGCTTTCTTGCGAAAGCAAGAAGGGGTGCCCGACCGGGCCCAAGAGAAAAAAAGCCAGAACACAAGATTGAATGAGATAATTTTCTATTACTTTTCTCCCAACGAAATAAGTCATTACTTCTCCTCCAGGTATAAGATTTATCTCTTTTTGCTGTTTTTACATAAAACTGTACGCCATTAAGCGTTTCTGCCTGTTTCGCGGAGCTTCACACTAATCTTCACTGTCCCATCAGGTTCAATAGTGAGGTAGTCATCTTGTTTGATGGAGAAAAAATCCTCTTTCGACAAAACTACAATAGGCATGGCCTGATGGTACAATTCGTCCGCGACGATACTTCCCAATGCCAAAATTGGATCGACCTTGAGATTGATTACGGCTGCGGGAGCGACGCCGGTTTTGATACTCTCCAGCAAGGTCGCACTGGAGGTGCTGGACCCTCTACCCTGCGGGAATACGAATACCCGGCCTGTAACAATGGCACCTGAGCACTCATGACGCCGGTCAATGATTTCTCCGGTACGCGGACATATACCTCCCCAGAAACTCAGTGGCTCTTTGGAAACCAGAGCTACGCCGGAGGCTTCCCCTGCAACTACCGGTTTTCCCATCAGGATTCTTTCCATTTCTTTTCCTTATTTTACCGCCGAGTTCGCAGAGTACGCGGAGATTTTTAATATTGTCATTCCTGCGAAAGCAGGAATCCATTTCCTTTTATTTTATTCTTGTCTTCCTCTGCGCTCTCGGCGGTCTCTGCGGTTAATCCTGTTTCCATAATATTTCCTTTCGGCATACACGCCCCTCGACGGCAGAGTCTACACATTCGGCCATAGTCCCAAAAGCAACCTGTACGCCCAGTTCACCCGGCGCGTAGTAAGCACACTTTCCTGAATTGGTCATAATAACCTTCGTATCCGGGGAGACCATCGGTGTATGAAAAACACAAGTGTCAAGGGTAATCTCGATGCCAAAGCCGGTTAGCACATCGAGAAAATCGCTTCTTTGCAGCAGGGCATAAGATGTTTGGCAGGAAATAACAACGAACTTAACATCAGGATGAAGTGTTTTGCCTTTTTCGGTCTCCGCTCGTATAAGGTTGGCCAGTTCACGAAACTCGTCGAAGGAAAAATGAGGACAGCCCAACACGACCAAATCAAGGTCAGCTCCTTCCTTGGCCGTGGACAAGTCGGAGCAGGATTTGCGCAAATCAGAAAGATGGATATCGATGATGCGCTCCGGAGTGTCACCCTGGAAGGCTTCCTCCACGGTATTCGCTTCCGGGGTCACGCCGACGGCGTGAAAAAGAGCCACTGACCCCGAAGAGGCTGCCGCCGCACACAAAGCCTTCAGCTGGTCACTGGATACCTCAACGTCAAGCCCCTCGATAACCGGAATTTTATCCTCAGCCAGCGTGCCTATAAGATGGCCCAATATCGCATAGAAGGCATTACTCCGGATGATGCCACCGCTCTTGCTTTCGCAGGAAAACACGGGGTCCAGACGCAGGAGAATCTGCCCTTTGCGATTTTGTTTCAGATGAAGACCACACTTAGGCACCCTGCCTGTTATGGCAGCACAAATGTCTATATAGTCTCCATATCTATTGGTTCTGGCGCCGAGAACCGAATTGGCGTAGCAGATAGCATTCGATTCGCCCCAGGCAATCTGCTGGCCGAATCTGGGCGTTAAGTAGCTCTGATAAGGTGCACAAGTCCAGGTGGGGATACATCCCATATCCGTATAAGCCTTGGCCTGCCTGATGGCTTTGGCGGCAAAATCTTCATCTACTCCAAATTGTCTCCAGTTCTGAAGGTCAAGCGGCCCCATATTCAAGGTTGTGGGGATGGAAACTCTTGCTCCTTTTGCCGCCAGGGTCTCAGCAAATTCCAAACCAGCTTCACTGAGCAGGCCACAACCATCTATATGGGCCTGGCTCACATCCATCATTTCGGCGGCGCTGTCAACCTCGGCCATTCTTACCAGGATGCGCATTGCCATCTGTGCCGCTTCGCCGTGTTGACCATCCAGAAGCTGCTTATCCCGCCTGCTCAACCTCACTGACATTATATTTCCTATCCACTCAAGCGTTGATTCGACTTTTCTTGTAATGTTATATGATAATTCAAACAGTCCGGAACTTCCAGATTTTTCTGGGTTCCCATTTTGCAACAAATGGCAAAATGGGGTCCCTCTTCAACCTGACACGATTGCCGATTGCCGATTCTACGAGCATCGAGTATCGCAAATCGAGGTTGCATTCTTAAGCCGGATTTGGTAAACTAACGAAAATAATCCAACACCAAAAGAGCTTCGGCTCCCGCCGTTTTGGTGCTGGATAAATGGGAGAAATGTCAGACCGAAAAACAGAATGATAATCCGCCGATGGCGGACTTAGTTTTTGAAAAATAGAAAAGTAGCAAAGATGGACATTATAAGCAGTTTTAACGAGAAGGTAAGGGGGAAAAATCTATCAGTTGTTTTGCCGGAGGGCAGAGACGAGCGAATAATTCGGGCTGCCCGAAGACTTAAAGACGAGGATATCGCACAGCCAATTGTGCTCGGAAAACCTGAGCAACTCGAAGCCGCAATTGAAAAAGCCGGCGTCAAGCTCGATGGTATCAGAACCATAAACCCAAAAAAAAGCGACAAACTCGACGTTTATGCTGAAATATACAGTCGCCGAAGAGATGGTATCTCTGTCGCCGTGGCAAAACACGTAGTCGTCAAGCCGATGTTTTACGCAGGTATGATGGTGGCTTGCGGCGACGCTGATACCGCCGTCGGTGGTGTTGCCGGCGCAACCGCAACTTTTATTCAGGCCGGCGTCTTAACCATAGGATTAATGCCCGGAATCAAAACTCCCTCCAGCTATTTTCTTATGGTTATCCCCAACTTTCTCGGCGAAAAGGACAAACCCTTCATTTACGCTGACTGCGCCGTCAACATCGACCCTACTGCCGAACAACTCGCAGATATAGCATTGGCTTCGGCTGTGAGCGCAAGGAGAATTCTCGGCGCCGAGCCGCGTGTGGCTCTGCTTTCATTCTCCACCAAGGGCAGTGCTTTCGGCCCAGGTGTGGAGAAGGTCAAGGAAGCTCTCAAAATAGCACGGACTCGCGAGCCTGAACTGGCTATTGACGGCGAATTCCAGGCGGACGCGGCTATAGTTCCGAGAGTAGCCGCTAAGAAGGTTAAGGATGAAAGTGCCGTGGCAGGAAAGGCCAATGTTATCATTTTTCCCGACCTTAGTTCAGGAAACATTGCCTACAAACTCACACAATATATGGCCGACGCCCGGGCCATCGGACCGTTCCTGCAGGGATTTGCAAAGCCTATAACAGACCTTTCAAGAGGCGCAAGCGTAGATGACATAATTTCAGCGGTGATATTAACTTTAGTGCAATTGGTGTAGAAAACAAGTACCATACGAAAGAAAGCACGAAGCACGAAATTCGAAGCACGAAACAATATCGAAATTCGAATGTTCAAATTTTCAAAACTGACAGTTTTGCTGTCATTCTGACACTGAAGTGCCATTTCGGTCATTTGAATTTTTGTCATTTGAATTTGTTTCGGATTTCGGTATTCGATATTCGAATTTTCTTAAAAAACAGCATATATAGAAAGGATAATGCTGATTATGAAAGTACTCGTCATCAATGCAGGTAGTTCCTCTATCAAGTATTATTTATACCAGATGCCCCAGGCGGAGATACTGGCCAGGGGGGTCGTCGAAAGAATCGGAGAAGAGACCTCGAAACTCTCTCACCTTTATGACAACAAGACCTACACCATACAAACAAGACTCGAAAACGTGGAAAAGGGAATGGAACTTATATTGGAGACTCTCGCCAGCAAGGATGTGGGAGTCATACAGGGCATTTCTGAAATTGGCGCCGTCGGCCACAGGGTCGTCCACGGCGGTGAAGAGTTCACCGGTTCTGTAATCATCGATGAAAAGGTAATTGCCTCAGTTAAAAAGTTTGCAGACCTGGCTCCTCTCCACAATCCGCCCAACCTCGCAGGCATCCAGGCTGTACAGCGCAAACTCTCGGGCACAAAACAGGTTGCCTGCTTCGATACCGCGTTTCATACCACCATCCCAAAAGTCGCCTACATGTATGGTTTGCCGTATGAGCTTTATGAAAAATACGGTGTTCGCAGGTACGGCTTCCACGGAATCTCCCACAGATATGTTGCCCGCCGTGCTGCTGCCATAATGGGCAGAGGAAAATACGACATCAATGCCGTTACCTGCCATCTTGGAAACGGCTGCTCTGTTACCGCCGTAAAACACGGCAGGTCGGTTGATACCTCTATGGGATTTACACCTTTGGAAGGCGTGCCAATGGGAACACGCTGCGGCGACCTTGACCCGGCGATACTCTTTTATCTCGCTGATAAAGGATACGATGTAAAGTCATTGAAAATCCTTTGCAACAAGAAAAGCGGTCTGCTCGGAATATCGGGTGTCTCGAATGATGTTAGAAACCTCGAAGAACTCGCAAAAAAAGGTAATACCCGAGCAAAGCTGGCTATCGATATCTTCTGCTACCGCATCAAGAAGTACATCGGCGCGTATTGCGCTGTTCTGGATAAGGTTGATGCTGTGGTCTTTACGGGCGGAATAGGAGAAAACGCCGTCTTTTTGCGTCAGCAGATATGTACCGGGCTGACCCAGATAGGTATTCAAGTTGACCGGGCAGCAAACCAGGCCGCGATAGCAAAAGAAGCTGAAATCAATACCAAAGACAGCAGAGTCAAAGTTTTTGTCATTCCCACAAATGAACAAGCCGCTATTGCCAATGACACTTATGAGCTTACCAGAGAGAAACAGGTGGTTATGTCAAAGCAAAACCATAAGCATATTGCGCCTCTTTCAAAACTCGCAAACAAACCTACACATTAGGAGACAATTACCGATGAAAAAAGTTGTGCTGATTTGTGTTGTACTGTCTATTTTTTGTGTTGCTTCGGACCGATACACCCCGACGTCGGACTATACCGTCCAAAAAATCGAGGGCTGGAAGGTGCTCGTTAACAACCAGCTATTGTCCGACCACGCCCGGCTTGCTGAGGACGTATTGAAGCTGCTGAAGCACCAACTTTATCAGATAACTCGTGTGGTTCCGGACAAGGCCCTGAAAGAACTGCGCCGCGTGCCGATCTGGGTCGAGTATAAGGCTCCACGGCATCCGTGCATGTGCTACCATCCAAGCAGGCAGTGGCTGAGCGAACATGACTTCAATCCCGAGAAGGAACGCAGTGTCGAGATAGCCAACACCGAAAATTTTCTCAAATGGACGCTCGATCAACCCTGGATGGTTTTGCACGAACTGGCCCATTCTTACCACCATTGTGTTCTGGGTTACGACAACACCGAGGTCCGCAAGGCCTACCAGAAAGCCGTAGAGAGCAAACGATACGAATCCGTTCTGCATATCAACGGGCGGTCAAGGCGCTCTTACGCGTTGAACAACGACCAGGAATATTTTGCCGAATCCACCGAAGCTTTTTTTGGCACCAACGATTTTTATCCTTTTGTTCGCTCCGAATTGCAGCACCACGACCCACACATGTACCAATTGCTAAAAAAGCTATGGAGGGGTGAATAATTCTTGGCCCGGTGATGCATTACCCCGGTTCCTATCTCTGCAAGCTGAAAGCGGTAATTATCTCTGCAAGTCAAACGGGGTAAAGCGCATGGAGTTGATGATATCAAGAATGTTATGGATTAATCCAAGCCGGCGATTTGCAACAACATTTGCAACTGACATCCACTTTTGACCCCGGGCCAAATAATTTGCAGGTCATTTAAGATTCCCCAAGCGTAGGACAAGCTCAATTTTCCAGATACTTGTCGGGTTAGTTTAGGGAAATAGGCATTGATTCAGCTATCCTATATATGTTAAAATGAACAAGGCTTATTTATACGATTTTGCTTTTTAAGGCCCGCAGGTTACAGGGACTCCAGGAAGATAAAAGATGCTCAGGTTTATGAAAATTTCGTTGCTGACCCTCGTGTTAACCGTGTCTCTGGCCGGTTCTGTGTGGGCCGTCTGTCCGTTGGGTGATCTGAGCGGGGACTGCGAAGTCGATTTGCCGGACCTGCTGGTCTTTGCCGGGCAGTGGCTGGACACGGACTCGTCGAGGGAAGGACTG
>JAUWBI010000093.1 GCA_030601745.1 Phycisphaerae bacterium | reverse complement strand
AAAGTGCCTTGAGGAGTGCGGCATAATTGTCGATATGAATAAGCTGCCCTACGATAAGAGGCGCGATACGGTTACCAGCGGTATCAGACTGGGCACGCCTATTGTTACAAAGAACGGAATGGGGACAGAGGAGATGGGCAGGATATCCGGGCTGACCGATGCAATATTAAAGCGGGTAAAAATAATAAACGATACTGAATATAAAATAGACGAATCTTTCAAGAAAGGGAGCCGAGACAAAGTAAAGGAGCTGTGCAGGAAGTTCCCTATGCGTTAAGGACCGCGTTCGATAGTGCCTTTTGTAGGCAATTTCTTTGCCTGGTAGAAGGAGGGGGGCTGGCAGATTATTTGAGATTAAAGCTTTATTATTTTAGGGTTATAAAAGTGAATCAGAAGAAAATGATTTCGGTGGTAGTAACTATTCCGGCCTTTAATGAGGTGGCGACGGTGGGCGAGGTAATTGAGGCAGTACCGAGGGACATTGCCGGAGTAGAGAGTGTTGATGTTGTGGTAATAAATGACGGCAGCACAGACGATACAGCCAAGGTAGCGGCCGAGGCGGGGGCAAAGGTCGTCAGTTTCAGCCACAATAAAGGCCTTGGGGCTGCGTTTGGGCAGGGCCTGCGTACGGCTCTTGGGCTCGGTGCCGATATCATTGTTAATATCGACGCCGATGGCCAGTTCAACCCTCAAGATATACCAAAATTGCTTGTGCCAATCATTGAGGGCAGGGCCGATATGGTTACGGCCAGCCGGTTTGCAGACTATGATTTGATTCCCAAGATGCCGTGGATAAAGAAGTGGGGCAACAGAAGAGCTGCTAATATTGTGAACAAGCTGGCCGGGCAGGAGCTGCATGATGTTTCGTGCGGGTTTCGAGCCTACAGCCGCGACGCGGCACTGCGGGCAACGTTACTGGGTGGACACACATATACCCATGAGGTCATACTTGATCTGGCATTTCGCGGCCTGCGGATTATTGAGGTGCCGGTGAAGGTTATTGGTGTGCGCAAGGTTGGCAAAAGCCGGGTGGCGGGAAATGTGTGGAAATACGCCTGGAACAGTTTACTGATAATTCTGAGAGCATACAGGGATTATAGACCAACGCGTGTTTTCGGCGGAATCAGCGCTGTGTTTTTGCTGTTAGCCCTGGCTTGCGGTATATTTGTGTTATGCCATTATCTGGCAACCGGTGGGTTTTCACCGTATATTTTTGTGGCTTTTTTGGGCGCCGGTTTCGGTTTTATTTCGCTTATCTGTTACATAACTGCATTACTGGCTGGTATGATGAACCGGCTGAGAATTTTACAGGATGAGCAGTTGTTTTTATTGCGTAAGCAGGAATACAAAAGCAGCGAAACTTTGCAAGCAAAACCATGAGAATTTTGATTGAAATAACACATCCCGCCCATGTTCATTTCTTTCGCAATGCGATAGCAGAGTTTCAAAAACGTGGGCACAGAGTTGCTGTAACCGCAAGAGAAAAAGATGTCACAACTACGCTGCTAAAGAACTTTGAGATACCTTTTACAACACTTAGCCAAAGAGGCCGTAGTAAGTTTGCCCTTGTCGGTGAAATGGTTGTCAGAGACGCTCGTCTGTGGAACTTCTGCCGCAAGTTCAAGCCGGACATACTTACGGGAATCAGTGGTGTCTTTGCCGCCCATGTCGGGTGGTTTATCGGCAAGCCGGTTATTGTTTGGGACGATACCGAAATTGCAACTATGGCTCACAAAATCACATATCCGTTTGTTACTGCTGTTTACAGCCCCGATTGTTACGAAAAATCATTTGGCAAAAAACATCACTTTTATCCCGGATGTCATGAACTTGCTTATTTGCACCCAAAGCGTTTTACCGCTGATGCCGAAATTGTCAAAGGCCTCGGGATAAATCCGGGAGAGAAATACTGCATAATTCGGTTCGTAAGCTGGCAAGCCCATCACGATGTTGGTCAGCACGGCTTTGTGGATAAACAAAAGCTAAACTTTATTAAGGAAATAGCTAAATATGCTACGCCATATATCACTTCTGAAGCCGATTTACCAGAGGAGCTGAAAGCTTACCGCCTGAATGTTCCTGTTCACCAGATACATCACGTAATGGCTTTTGCGGCTCTGTATGTTGGTGAAGGAGCGACAATGGCTTCTGAATCAGCTGTTCTCGGGGTGCCGGCTGTTTATGTTAACACGTTAAAATTAGGCTATATTGATATGCTTGAAGAATATGGCTTAGTGACGCAAACTACAGACACTCAACAAGCTCTCCAGCAAAGCCTCGGCTGGCTTGCCGACCCTGAAGCTAAGCAGAAATGCGCTGCTGCCCGTAAGAAATTGCTGGTTGATAAAATAGATGTTACCGATTATATCGTCGATATTATTGAGCGTTATATGAAGGGACAATGAACGTGCAGTCGAAGGCTCGAAATATTTCGGCGGTAGTGCAGGAAGGCTGGTGTACCGGCTGTGGTACCTGTGTGGCGTTCTGCCCTGAGGAGGGCCTGGAGATTGAGTATACTGTTGATGGCAGATATGTGCCGAAAGTGATAGACGACAAGTGCACCGGCTGTGGACTTTGCGTAAGTTTGTGCCCGCCAGCAAATGAGAATTTTAGGCAGCTTAATCAGTTTGTATTCGGGAAGATTCCTGACAATAAACTTTTAGGCAATTATATCAATTGCTTTACCGGTTATTCGCAAGATTCATCGTTAAGGTGGAAAGCTACGTCCGGAGGCATTGCGACGTCACTGTTACTTTTCGCATTAAAAGAAGACTTAATCGATGGAGCGGTGCTGACCAGGATAAGCAAAGACGACCCATTGAGGGCCGAGGTCTTTGTTGCAAGAACAGCCGAGGAGATATATTCGGCTATGGGGGCAAAGTATGTGCCAGTGCCATTGAATTTGTTGCTAAATCAAATTTTATCTGAAGATGGTAAATTTGCTATTGTCGGGCTTCCGTGTCATCTATGGGGAATTCGCAGGGCCGAATTGAAGTTACAGAAACTCAGGGACAAGATAGCGTACCATATTGGTCTGGTGTGTTCGCACACAATCAGCTTTAGAGGAGTTGAATTTGTTTTGACAAAGCTGGGGATTTCGCCGGGTCAAATTGATAAACTTCAGTACAGAGGTAACGGATGGCCGAGCGGATTGAAGGTATTACTGAAAGATAAAACCGAGAAGTTCATTGGGAACCTGAATTCGTGGTGGACGGAGATTTTCGGCGGATATTATTTTAGCCATTATTACTGTACGTTGTGCAGCGACCATTTCAATGAATTTGCGGACATATCGTTAGCAGACGCCTGGCTGCGCGATGTTGTAAAGAACGATACGGTTGGTACCTCGATTGTGGTAACAAAAACCGGCGAAGGACAGGAGTTAGTAGAGAAAGCAGTGGCAAAAAACCAGATACAGTTATTTCCCCTCGGGTTGGCTGAAGTGATTGGCTCACAATCGGCGCCGGTTCTTTTCAAGAAACGAAATATCGTGGCTCGTATGAAAGTCCTTGCCTTTGTGGGCAAAAAGATACCCAAAAACCTTAGAGAGAATGAAAATTATCTTCTCAAGCCTACACTTCTTGATTATCCTGCGGCAATAATAGTTTATACAAACAGACTTATATCTAAAAACAGGATGTTGAAAAAGATTTTGAAATATATTCCCTTTATAGTTCTGGTATTTTACAGGATAATATTTAAGCAGTTATTGGTTTATAAGAAAAAGACCGATTAAAAAAATCGACGGTTTATAGTGAAGTTACTGATGGTCTGGCGAAAAGTGAATCTTATTACATGTGCAGGTCGGTTTTTTAAGAGGGTTCTTAATCTTGTGGTAAATCCTTTGCGCTCGCGGACTGTACATTACGGAGGAATAATTCTTCCGGCAAAGCACCTGAGATTTGGTGGGGAGCATTTTCGGAAAGACAAGGACTTCTTTGATTCAGCTTGCCGGGAGGCAGAGAGACTTGTGCAACACTGTGGGCTGACACCTGACAGTCGTGTGCTGGAGATAGGATGTGGTCCAGGGCGCCTACCGATTGGGATACTGCAGAAGGTTGGTGATGTAAGACAGTACATCGCTGTAGATGTCGACAGAAAATCTGTAGAGTGGTGCGAGCGTTACATTCACAGAGAACATCCGACCTTCACATTCACATACATCGATGTTGCCAATCCTCGCTATAACAAAAAAGGAAAAATATCGCAGACTGAGATAAGGCTGCCCTTTGCTGACCTGGCGTTCGATATCATTTACCTGTACTCGGTGTTCTCTCACCTAACCAGAGAAGATGTAACAGTATACTGCAGAGAATTCCAACGACTTCTCCATCCCGAAGGCAAAGTATTTATAACTGCCTTCGTAGAAGAAGATGTACCGAACATGACCGTAAATCCTCAGGATTACCAGGGTCGCAGGTGGACCGGGCCACTGCACTGCGTGCGATACAACAGAGAATTCATAGAACAGCTATATAAAGAACATGGGTTTGTGGTCGAGAGATTTGAGTACGGCGAAGAAACTGAGGGTCAAAGCGCATACTACCTCTCCAAAGCTGGGAGGTAGTTAAAAAAACAAGAATTATGAGCAATAACACGGTCAATATAGTTATTACTAATTCTCATTCAGACAACAGGGGGGACGAAGCCGCTCAGAGAGCAATGATAAATACACTCGGGAAATTGATACCCAATTCGAAACTCACCGTTGTAACTGCATCACCGTGTGGGCTTGGCCTTCAGGAAGGCGTAGATGTTTTCAAATTCGCAGCTTACAGCAGGCAATTCCCTTTTTTTTCTTTGCCATTTGTTTTTTTGTGGCTGGTCTTTAAGTTGTTTGGTATCGAGTTATCCTCTTTTTTCCCCAAATTTGAAGTTTTTAAGGCATTAAAAAGCACATCCAATGCGGATATTATCATTTCAGCTCCCGGCGGTCCTTACTTTGGGGACCTTTACAGGATGCACGAGATTAGCGAACATCTGTTAAACATATTTTTAGCCAAGCTATTTAAGAAGCCGGTGATAATATACGGTCCATCTATGGGGCCATTTAAAATACGCTGGAGAAATGTGCTTCGCAGATACCTTCTAAATAAGGTAGAAATAATTACATTGAGAGACCCTGTTTCCAGAGGATATTTAAGTGATTTGAAAGTTACGAAGCCGGTTGTTTATGTTACCGCTGATTCTGCTTTCCAGGACAGTATCAATATCGACAGGGCAAAGATAGACGATATTATGGCAAGCGAAGGAGTAGTCGGCGCGGCCGGTCGGGGGACAGGGCGTAAGGCCTTGATTGGAATAACACCTGCCGGTATTCGCTGCAATTATCGCGATTGTGCCGAGCCGGAAAAAGAGCAGGGAAGATATAATGAATTGATAGCCAGGACGATAGATTATGTGGTAAAGAAGTTTGACGCTACTGTCGTTTTTGTCCCTCAACTTTACGGCAGAAGTAACGATATGCCTTTGATAGAAAGGATTATAGAGTTGGTGGAGGCAAAGGATTCGGTCAGAGTGTTATCGAAAAAATGGAATTCCGAAATTCAGCAGGCAATTATTTCTCAGATGGATATGGTCGTCGGCAACCGTTACCACTCGGTTATATTTGCGTTGAAGTCCGCGGTTCCAACGGTGTGTATAGCTTATGAGCATAAATCCGTTGGTGTTATGAAAGTGGTTGGGATGGAGAAGTTTTTGATTAACATAAAGGAGCTTACTTACGAAAAACTTATCGATAAGATAGAGCAGGCCTGGGATGAGCGCCGGAATATTAAAGACCTGCTTGGGCTGCAGGTTGAAATTCAAAAAAATCGTTCATTTATGAATTCGGTACTAACGAAAGCGCTGGTAAACTGCATGCTCGCAAATAATACACAAAAAGACCAGCTTGAAAAAGAGATTGATATTCTTATACACCAGTTTAAGTTGGAATCTCTGTATGCATCAGAAAAGGATAAGCATCAGAACAAGACGATTCATTCCTGGAATTCAGCGTAATCCCTGCGATGGCGGAGCAGGTCCATTCCCCCTAAAGTTACACCAAGGGCAGAGATAGAACAGGTTCCTACCACTCGAATAAATGTCGCGACAAGAACTCCCTGTGCCATGCCGATACCCATCTGTTCACTGAGAAAACCATAGGCAACTTCCTGTACACCAAGGTTGCCAGGTGTGAGGACAATAAAAGTGCTGAGCTTGAAAAGAGTGTAAAAAACTGCCAAAGCAGGGAGGCTGACGTGTATATCGAAAGCCGAAAAATACACATAGAACATTACGCAGGTACGAATAAAGACGGCAAGACCCAGCAGGCCTATTTTGAGCAAATAAGCCATATCTCTTAGATTGTTTACGGATACGGTCAGTACCTCTGATAATTTTGAGTGCAGCCAGTTCAAATACCTGTTTTTAAAATTTATTTTGCGTAAAAGAATTTCAGCTAAAACGGGGAGGGCAATAACAACAATGGTCAGGATTGTCAAAATCTTCCACGCAACAAATTGGCCTATTCTGAAACCGGGATTCAGGACCACGATGACCGTTGCGGCGATTACGAGGTTCATACAGGTATCCATCCAAGCCATTGAGGTGAAGCTGCTGATATACCTTGTATAGGAGACACTATAATCCTGTTTTAGGCGAACGCTGCGGTAGATGCTGCCCACTTGTGAGAAGACGGTATTAAGAAACTTGCCCAGGATAAAAATCTTGAGCCATGGGAGAAAGTTTAATTTACACCCACTGCACTTTTCCAGCACAAGTTGAAATCTATAACCGACAAGCAGGTAATATATAAGCTGAAGCAGAATAATATAAAATATTATTTTGAAATTGACAGTGAAAGCAATCTGTAGAGAGTCTCTGCTTTTATAAAAGAATCTCATCAGATAGGCGACGCAGATGACGATTAAAATCAAACGGAAGATTTTTTTGAATTTGTTCAATTTACAATTCTTCCAGGTTTAAGTTATACCACCTCATTTTGGAACTGTTCAATGCATTGGCGCCAAAAATTTGTATCTCCTCCTCTGGAAGTTCTCCAGACTCTGGAACATGTGGAATACTTATGGGTCAAAATAGGTTCGTTGTTATAGTAGTAAAGCTCAAACTCGCTTGCAAGTTCCTTAAACGCGGTGGTTTCACTTCCTGTTACCGTATCATCGGGCAAAACAGCTTTAAACAGAATCGCTTTTACGTTGTTTCGCTTCGCCTTGCTTGCTATTCTACAGCCTGTGTCGTGGCTGCAGACACCGATTAAGCATTCTAAAAATGTCCAGATTTTTCTTACAGCGGGGTACTTTTGATACCTTTTTCTGTTTATGAATATCCCGAGTCGAAGTATCTGGCGTCTTACGAAGTTGTAGAAAGTAACGAGTGGGTTTTTCGAGTAGGGCGTCCAGTCGGCGTTGAGCCTCTTAAAATCTTTTGTTCGAAATAAACAGAAAACTGAATTGGGGAAATTGTGATATTTGCCAAGCTGCCATTGAGGAAAGGTTAAACCAATCGCCGAATAATTTTTATTGTTCATTTCGTCAATGCAAAAGCAATCCCAGTTATCTTTGAAGACGTAAACATCGGGGTCGATGACCAGCGAGAATTCTGTTTGAAGCACGCTAAGTGCGAAATTCAGCCCCGAGGCGTGAGCAAATGAGCCAGCTTCACCTTTCGTGTCATTAGGGTATATTTTAACAGGTAGTCCTATTTGCGTAAGGCGGGAAATCGATTGGTCTTCCCCCTTTGTATTGTCAATAATCCAATACTCTATTCTTTCCGGGAATTTGGCCTTATCATTTAAGTTCAAAAACAAAGACTCTATGAACTCTGTTGAGAACCAGCTTACTGTAAAAACCGTTAGCGAAGGTTTAGCTTTTTCCTCTTTTTCCATAATAGTTCATTGTTGGCCGGTCAGTCTGCTATTCAAATCGAAGATCATATATGGCCTCATGCTGGCCCTTAAGAATTTTCCATCTTTTGTGCGCTCGCCTGGGTCGCCTTGAATATACTCAAATGTATAGTTTTTCCGCAATTGGCTTATCAGGGGCCCTAAAGTATCCACTGCCGGCACAAGATAATATGGGAACCTGCCCGTTAGGGCGTGCTTCTGAACTTCCGCCAAAGACCTTGCCTGTACAATATCTCTATCCAGATACCAGGCAATCTCCGGCCGATAAAAAGCTCCTTTGGCCTTGTGTTGATGAACAATGAAAGGTTCGAAGCTCAGGAGAGCTTTGTCGGGCGATATGTTCCGGTTAAGCATCTTGAACATCTTTATCTTCGCCGGCGACTGCCATCTTATTCCATAATAGTAGTTCGTGCCAATTACACAAAAAATTAAAAATACTCCCATCAAAAGCACGGTACTCGCAGTGGCCAGTCGGCGATGGACCTTTTTCAGGATATCTGCCAATAACATTACGCCCAGAGCAGCGGCTATAGCTATAAAAGGCCCTAAGGGGCGCTCCCAGGTCTGGTGCCTCCACAAAGCCCCCCTCAAAACGAGCAACTGAGACACCGGCGTAATAAAAAAAAGCCAAAACTGAGGGAATTGTCTTGAACGGCGTTTGTTTTCCTCGCTTGGTTTCGTCTCCATAAATACAAATAATTGGCCGAACGTCAGATAGACAATCGCAGTAATCAGAATAGGCAGCGTAAAATTCGTCAGCGCAAATTCCCAGAACTTTGGAAACCAGCCATCCTTCCCCCACCATTCAAACACCTGCATCTCACCTTTTGCGGAGCGCCATTTGTAAAGTTCTATTATCCTTTGGAAATCCCATCCGTAACCAGCGGCCATAATTATAAAATTCAGGAACAGGCTCGATAAAGGTGCAAGGATCAGGATTGCTAATAGGCCCTTATCCGGCATCCGCCTG
Organism: Phycisphaerae bacterium; assembly: GCA_030601745.1. GTDB lineage: Bacteria > Planctomycetota > Phycisphaerae > Sedimentisphaerales > Anaerobacaceae > JAUVYQ01. Next base: position 5,703 of record JAUWBI010000093.1, on the reverse strand, counting down.
CGGAAAACACATTGGCCAATATAGTGCACTCCAATAGCAAAAGCATAAAAGAAACCTGTCCAGCTAATTTGTAGAGCAAGGAAAAGACTAATTGCCAAACCGATTTTATGAATGGCTGACGGTGCAGGGCCGTTCCTAATCGAGTCTATGAGCACAAGATAACACCATAGAGCCAAAAACACCGTCAACGTTGCCGAATTTCCAAGCCCAAAGTAGCCTGTTATGGGAAACAAAACATAAATAAGTCCTGCCAAGAGAGCAGTTTTGTCATTAGTGAGACCTTTTAATATCTTTAGAAAAACAATCAGGGTTATTATGTCCAGTATTGTGCCTCCGACTCTACAACTCCACTCATTAACACCAAAAACACGCATAAATAACGACAACGTAAGAACAGCAAGCTGGGGGTGGTCCAGATATCTTTGAGGATTCTCTGCGGGCGGGTCACCCACAGCCCAGGTGGACATACCTTTTGTATATCCCAGGCCGTATTTGACATGAGATCTTGCTGCCCAGGTACCGCTGGCCTGCGCCCAGCTGTGCAGGCCGTAGAAAGGACGGGTTATATCACGAGTCTTTATTGAACAGAGCAAAACGACAAGTAATCCCGCACAGAGCCAGAAGTTAAGAGTTTTATTTGGTTGGTTTAAGCTGTCCTTTTTTTTCATAATCCGTTCCTGTCAAGCCGCAACATAGTAATACTTAAAATATCGTCTGTAAAGGCGTATCTGGTCAGTAAAAATCAGTACTGAACACTAAAATTCGGATGGTGTGAAGCGTGAAGTGTGACAAGAATAACAAATCACAGATTCAATCGCCAGGCACCCCTTCTTGCTTTCGCAAGAAAGCAGGGGTGCGTCATATTGTGGATTGTCCTTGTTTCTCTCTTGCCCACATAGTAAGATAATAAAGCACAATGCAAGAGAACAGGGAGTTCGTGAGAAGTAAACGCTTATTCGCGGCGGTCTTTCAGTGAACCGAGCGGTCCGGCCCACCGGATAGCGTCCCGGGTTTTGGACCGGTGTTGCGCGGCCGCCTCAGGTGCGAAAGGAATATATCGTGAATGCTGCAGAACGACGCTTGAAACTGCTGCTTCGAGTCGTTGGGATTGTAAGCCTGCCGGCTGTTGTGGCTGTTTTTATGCCGCATTCCTGGCTGGTCCGGGGTGTGGAGCTTGCTGAGCCCGGCACTTCCGTGCGGGTTCTTGTCTCCTACCTGGCCCGGCTGCTCTCAGCATTCTACGTGCTCTTGGGCGGAATGATGGTGGTCTTCTCCACCGACGTACGTCGCTACGCTGGCCCTATCCGTTTAGTCGCCCTGTGGTCCCTGATGGCGGTTGTTGCATTTCTGATTTATGGTGCTCCCGCCCTTGCCAAGGGTGGCTTTGGCTGGTTCATCTGGTTTGTCGCCAGCGACGTCGCCTTCGGCTTCGCTCTGGCTGTGGCAATTCTGGTGCTGCAATGGCGCATCGCCAGGCATGACCGCAGGGATAACACAGATATGGTTCGATTCGACGGTTGAGAAACAGCTTGAAAACTGAAATTGGGAGTTGAATGTAAATGGATAACTATGAAAGCAGCCAGGAAGTGTCGAGCCAAACCTATATAAAGGTTAGCGGCTTAGCGATTGCCAGTTTTGTTTTAGGACTGTTGTTTTTGCTACCTGTCGGCCCAGTCTTATCGGCAACTTTCTTATTGGTAACTTTCTTAGAGACTAATGGTTTAGCGATTGTGCTATCAGTGCTGCTGACTTTGCTATCCGTAGGTTTATCTTCGGCGCTCCTTTTGGGACTAATAGCAAGAAGAAAAATAAAAAGGAGTAATGGAGCACTGAAGGGAAGGAGACTCGCAATAGCCGGTATCATTTTGGGGAGCTTCCTTTGGGTCCCATGGCTGGCTTTTGGGGGCTGTTCTATTAAAACCCAACAAACCGAAAAACGCAAAAAATTGACATTTCCACCTATGGAAGAGAGAATAGAACAAACAGAAGCCGAGAAAAACAATTTACCGGATAAGTATGCCGTGATAATCAACGGGGACAATGCAAAGCGCCATATTCGAAATGTTTCATTAGCATGTAATGTTCTAAAACAGAATGGTTTCATAGATGAAAACATTTTTGTACTATCGTATCAGAAAAATACCATAGAAGAACAGATTCCGACTTATGCTCCCACGTTTGGAAATCTCCAGATGCTCTTTCGCCTTTTATCTGAGGTCGTTGATGACAAGGATTTGTTATTCATTTATGGAACAGGCCATGGAAGCAGAAAGGGAGATGTTAGTGAAATTTGTATCCGAAGGATTTGCCCCTTCTGTAAACGTCCACATCTTACTACATGTATTTCCGAAATCGAATTTGAATATCTGATAAAAGAAATTCATCCGCGATATGGCGTTCTTGTTTTTGACCAGTGTGAAGCGGGTGGATTTGGCACAAAATTACAAAGTAGAGAGAATTTTGTTGTTGTCTGTAGAGCTGCCCAGCATGAGCGTGGCACATGCTGGTACTTTGCAAAGGCCTTCTTTGATGCTTTTGGTGATGCTTCTTCCGACGTGGACAATAATGGAAGGATTTCTATAGCAGAAGCATTTTCCAAGACCTTGCAAACCGTTAATCAAATTGATGCCGGTTATCAAAAACACGAGTATACGCCTTCTATTAAGGGCGGTCTCGATGCGAATACAATTTATTTAAGCGGCAGTATGGACGAGAATAATGAGGCAGTTAAGTAATTTGACGATTCCACTGTTCATTATCAGCAAAGCGGAGTTCATAATGCATTCATAGGAGAAAAGATATGGAAAAGCAGACGAGAAGAGAATTTTTGAAGAAGATGGGTTTTGCGGCGGCTTCAGCGGGGACACTATCGATATTGCCGGGCTGTGCCAGTGTAGGCCAAACGGCACGGGCAGGAAGGAAACGGCCGAACATTGTCGTTATCATCAGCGACGATATGGGATACGCCGACATCGGCTGTCACGGCTGCCGGGACATTGCGACGCCGAACATCGATTCGGTTGCGCAAAATGGGATTCGTTTTACGAACGGCTACGTTTCGTGTCCGGTGTGCAGCCCTACGCGAGCCGGACTGGCGACGGGCCGCTATCAGCAGCGATTCGGCCACGAGTACAATACCGGTCCGCCGCCCGGTGGCTTAAGAGAACAGGTGGGTTTGCCGCTGACAGAGGTTACAATAGCTGATGTGCTGAAGTCGGCAGGTTACGTTACCGGTGCGGTGGGCAAATGGCACCTGGGGCTGGCGCCGCATTTTCATCCGTTCAAACGCGGGTACGACGAGTTTTTCGGCTTCCTGCACGGTGGGCACTCCTATATTGACCCGGGCCTGGGTACGTTCAATCCGATACTGCGCGGGACCGAGCCGGTCGATGAGAAAGAGTACCTGACGGACGCCTTCTCTCGCGAGGCGGTCGCCTTCATCGAACGCCACCACGACGAGGCCTTCTTTCTTTATCTTGCTTATAACGCCGTGCACACGCCGATGCAGGCGCCCGAGCGATACAAAGATAGTTTCAAGCATATCACCAACGCGAAGCGTCGGGTGTATGCGGGGATGTTGACCGCGATGGATGAAGGCATCGGGAAGGTGCTTGGTAAGCTGAGGGAGCTGGGCATTGAGGAAGACACGCTGCTGATTTTCGTTAATGACAACGGCGGGCCGACGGGGGCGAACGGCTCGGACAATGGGCCGCTGCGGGGTACGAAGGGGACGATGTTTGAAGGCGGGATTCGAGTTCCGTTTATGGTTCAATGGCCTCGTTGCTTAAAGGCCGGCCAGGTTTATGACCATCCGGTTATTGCGCTCGATATTCTTCCGACGGCCGCAGCAGCAGCGGGAGGCAAGGTGCCCAGAGGCCGCAAGATTGACGGCGTGAACCTGATACCATATTTGACCGGCAGGAATAAACGAGCGCCTCACGAAACGCTGTTCTGGCGGAGCGGGCAGAACCACGCGGTAAGGAAAGGAAACTTCAAGCTGGTGAAGATGGGCGCCGAGACCGGACTGTTCGACCTGGCGTCGGATATTGGCGAGAGTCGCGACCTGAAAGAGGAACGACCGGATGTTCTGAAAGAGATGGAAAAGACCTTCGAGAAGTGGAATTCACAGATGATAGAGCCGGTCTGGACGAGACAACGGAGAAAACGGAAAACAACAAAGAAAAAGAAGAAGACCTGAACTCCGTTAGAAATTGCCAGCCCTGGAATTTTAACCGGCGTATGTCAAGGGCAGCGGGCACATTTGCTTTTGACTAATAGATTCGAGCGGCTGGGGAAGTAAACCCCGCCCCTCGGAGGGGTGGGGTAAACGCCCCAGCTTTTTTCTTGTCTGTAAAGGCCAAAAATCGGCATAAGTGGTTCCCGCAAAGGGGGGTCCCCTGTTGTTGCAAATTCTAATGAGAAATCGCTTGCTTTAAGATGTGTTTTTGGTTAAAATAGGGGTTCCTTGTTAGCCGAAAACTACGTAACACAGTTTGATTTGGAGATAAGAATATGAATCGTAATTGCTTGATTTTAGCTGCTTTTGTTGTCGGTTGTCTTTTGCTCTTACAAGTTGGCTGTCAAGAGCAGGCGAAGGCGCCGGAGGAGTCTAAGACTGTATTGAAGCGGCAGAGTGCCGGACCCAACGAGGCGGTGATTAGTCCGACGATAGCTAAAACTACACCTGAGGCCAATGAACCCAGCCCCTCCGAGGGGCGGGGTGAACCGGGGCCAAAAATTACGTTTGAAAAAGTGATTCACGATTTCGGCGAAGTCGGTCCGGGCACAAAGAACACCGGTGAGTTTAAGATTACGAACACCGGGGACGGAGTGTTGGAAATCACGAAAGTTCCGTATTGCTGCGGCGTCATCACCAAGTTGAGCAAAAAGAAATATGCGCCAGGCGAAAGCGGGACTGTGATAGTAACGTTTAATGCAAGCAGGTTTCGCGGCAGGTTGACGAGACATATGTATGTGAACAGCAACGATAAGGCAAGGCCCAGGGTTAGACTGACCGTAAAGGCCAAGATTGTGCCGAAAGTCAGTTATCAGCCGGAGAGACTGAACCTTTTGCTTAAGGATGAAAATGCCGGCTGTCCGGAGATTACGCTAACCGCTCTTGACAATCAGCCGTTTGCGATAAGGCAGTTCAAATCGACTGCCAATTCTATAACCGCAGATTTTGAACCTTCAGTGAAAAAGACGAAGTTTGTTCTTCAGCCGAAGGTTGATATGGAAAAACTGCGAAGAGGTTTGAACGGGAGTATCAGTATCAGCCTGACTCATCCGGAATGCCGTACGGTCACTATCCCCTTTAACACGCGGGCGAGGTTTAAGATTACCCCACCGTCGATTTACGTTCTGCGTGCTGAGCCGCAAAAGGCGACGAAAAGGAAGGTCTGGATACTCAACAACTATAACGAGGATTTCGAGATTGAGTCGGTGTCATCGCAAAAAGGTATTATAAAGCGTTTGAGTCAGGAGAAAATTCGCGGTGGTTATCAGTTTGAGCTGGAGATAACGCCGCCGGCTGCCGAAGGTAAAAGAATGCTTTTCACGGACGTGTTTTTTGTGAATATAAAAGGCGGCGAGAGACTGCAAATTAGCTGTCGCGGGTTCTATAATTCAAGAAAGGTACCCAGAAGGCGATAAAGGGCATTCTGGCGAATGTTGCAAAATGTGGTGCCCTAATTGTGGCGGGAT
>JAUWBI010000079.1 GCA_030601745.1 Phycisphaerae bacterium | reverse complement strand
TTTGCCCCCGGCCGAAAACAGGCCAAACCAAATTTAATCGTTAGGAAATGGTTTATGATGAATAATCAACTACCAACTGTCATCTGTCTTCTGCCCTCTGTCCTTCGCATCTTTACAACTGTAGAGAGGCCTCTACAAATCAGCTCTTTTATGCAAAACAAACCCAATTTCCAAAAAAGTCAAGTGAACGTAAAGTCTTTTCATACAGTGGCTTATGAAAATAAATCCAATTGGACACTTGGTAAAAACAAACCCAATCAAAGCCAATTTCCGAAAAGCCCAAATGAACGCAAACGTCTTTGTCACAAAGGATTACAGAAAAAACGACGCTTTCACAGTCCAAAAAAACAAACCCAATTCAAACCCAATTTGCTGGATGCTCAAATGAACGTAACTTCTTTTATAACAAAGGATTATAAAAATGAACGACTTTGCAGACGCGAGGAAAACAAACCCAATCAAACCCAATCTCTCCCCCAGACATTTGTTTTGGCAAATGGTCAATCCTGTGTCTCAGGCCGACTTTTTCTAAGAGCCCTGTTGATTTTCGCTTCATTTATCCAGCAATACAGAACGGGGACAAGGAAAATTGTTACAACAGCGAGGAGCATTCCGCCGAACGATGGAATAGCCATCGGGACCATAATGTCTGAGCCTCGGCCGGTAGAAGTCAAAACCGGTATTAGTGCCAGGATAGTAGTTGCGCTTGTCATCAGTGCAGGTCTTACCCTTCGCATTGCAGCTGTGACAGTTGCCTGACGCACCGCCTGGATTGAGCTGGGTTTGTCCCGGTCGAAACGCTGATTTAGATATGTTGCGAAGATTACGCCGTTATCCGAGGCAATGCCAAACAAGGCAAGGAAGCCCACCCATACTGCCACACTTAAATTATATTGATGAATATTAAACAGCTCTCTGAAGTTGACGCCGAACAATGAAAAGTTAAGGAACCAATCCTGGCCATAAAGCCAAAGCAGTATAAAGCCGCCTGCCCAGGCGACAAAAATGCCGCTGAAAACAAGCAGTGTTGTTAAAACCGACTTGAACTGGAAATACAGAATCATAAAAATAATAAACAGAGCGACAGGGACAACAAGCATCAAAGTTTTTTGCGAACGAACCTGACTTTCGTAAGTACCTGTGAAGGTGAAACTTACACCTTCCGGCAAAACAAATTCACCTGTTTCTATTCTCGATTCAAGATGCTCTTGACAGTCCTGGACCACATCAACTTCTGCGTAGCCCTTTTTTGCGTCAAACAACACGTAGCCGACGAGAAAGGCATCCTCGGTCTTTATGACCTGCGGGCCTTGTGTATACTCAATCTCAGCAATCTGCTCGAGGGGTATTTGTGCACCACCGGGAGCCGGCACAAGTATCCTGACGAGGGTTTCCAACTGGTCCCGCAATTCTCGCATATACCTTACCCGGACAGGATATCTCTCCCTGCCCTCAACGGTAGTTGTGATCGGCTTTCCGCCTATCGCTATCTCAATTACGTTCTGGACATCAGCTAATTTTATGCCGTATCGGGCAATAGCAACTCTGTTGATATGAATTTCAATATAAGGCTTTCCGACGATTCTATCGGCGAAGACCGCTGAAGCATCAACAGAAGGCACTTCTTTGAGCAATCTTTCAATATCCAAACCAACCTTTTCGATTGTTTTAAGGTCCGGCCCCTTTATCTTAACCCCCATCGGTGCCCGCATCCCACTTTGCAGCATTACTATTCGTGCGGCAATAGGCTGGAGCTTTGGCGCACTGGTTGTGCCGGGCAGTTGGGCTGCTTTGACTATTTCATCCCAAATGTCATCGGGGCTTTTGATGTGTTCCCGCCATTGGCGGATAGCCTTGCCTTTTTCGTCGGTTATTATTCGCCCATTTTTGTCAGTTTTATATTTAGACTTGTAGTTGATGACCGTTTCGACCATAGAAATCGGTGCAGGGTCAAGCGGGCTTTCGACCCTGCCGATTTTGCCAACTACAGTTTCAACTTCCGGTATTGACTTTATGGCCGTATCAAGTTTCGCCAACACATCGAGGGCCTCGCCTATGGATGCGTGCGGCATAGTTGTCGGCATATACAGAAACGAGCCTTCATCCAAAGACGGCATAAATTCCTTGCCCATACCACGCCAGATAAAACCGCCGCAAATAACCAAAATAACAGGTGCACATAAAAACTTTACTCTGTGCTCGAGACACCATCTGAGCATACGTTCATAATTTCTTTGCAACATGAAAATGAGAAACAAGACCAGGCCTAAAAGTATTACCACGAATATTAAGTTGAGTAAAAGCCCTCTGTCCGGGCCTAAAGGCAGCCAGTATTTCGCCAAAACAATCGCGACCACAAAGGCAATTGCAACCTCAGACGGCAGACTGAATTTGCCAATTTTGATCGACCTTTTTTTCGTATTGGCTTTGCCCTTCTTGTATAGCAGGTAGGCCAAAGGCGGAATAACAGTCAGAGCAACAATGACAGAGGCAAAAAGTGCAAAAGTTTTTGTATAAGCTAAAGGCTTGAAGAGTTTGCCCTCCGCACCGGTCATTGTAAAAACCGGCAAAAAGCCGACAACTGTTGTTGCTATGGCGGTAAGCACCGCTGAACCAACCTCGGTAACAGCATTGTAGATCACCTTCAAGCGTGATTGTTGTTTGTCTGCATCAGTTAAATGATTGACAATATTTTCACAAACCACAATTCCCATATCTACCATCGTGCCTATCGCAATTGCGATGCCGGAAAGAGCAACTATGTTGGCATCGACGCCGAAGACTTTCATCGCGATGAAACACATCAATACTGCCAACGGCAATAATCCTGATACCAGAATTGAACTGCGGATTTGCTTAAGCAAAATTATTATGACAATAACTGTAACAAGGATTTCCTCAGCAAGGGCACTATTTAAGGTCCCAAGGGTTTCATAGATTAGGCCTGTTCGGTCATAAAATGGGACTATTTTGACCTGGCTGACCGTTCCATCCGACAAAGTTTTCTTCGGTAAGCCCGGTGAAATCTCAGCAATTTTCTTTTTTACATTTTTTATAACTTCCAAGGGATTTGCGCCAAACCTGACCACAACCACACCACCGACCGCCTCTGCTCCTTCCTTATCCAGCGCCCCGCGCCGCAAGGCGGGGCCTAAACTTACATTGGCGATATTCTTTACCAGTATCGGGACGTTGTCATTAACTTTTATCACCGTGTTTTCAATATCGGCAACGCTCTTAATATAGCCGATTCCCCGAACCACATATTCAACACGGTTTATTTCGATTGTCCTGGCCCCGACATCTATGTTTGATGCCCGTATCGCTGCAAAAACTTCAGTGAGACTGACACCGGCTGCCCGCATTGCATCTGGGTCGGCGTCGATTTGATATTCCTTGACAAAGCCGCCGACTGAAGCAACTTCTGCTACTTCTTTAGCGGATTGCAGAGCATCTCGAACAATCCAATCCTGAATAGAACGAAGCTCCTGCAAGTCCCAGCCGCCGGTGGGTCTGCCCTGCTTGTCGTATCCTTCCAGCGTATACCAGAATACCTGTCCGAGTGCCGTTGCGTCAGGCCCCAAAGCAGGGCTGACTCCCTGCGGTAAAGTGCCCATCGGCAGAGAGTTCAGCCGCTCAATTATCTTCCCGCGCGACCAGTCGAAGCCGGCGTCCTCCTCAAAGATTATGTATATGCTCGAAAATCCGAACATCGAGCTGCTGCGGATTGTTTTAACCCTGGGGATACCAAGCAAAACTACGGTCAGAGGATATGTGATCTGGTCTTGCACATCCTGCGGACTTCTGCCGGGCCACTTTGTAAAAACAATCTGCTGGTTTTCGCCAATATCAGGTATTGCATCTACCGGCACAGGGTCTCGCGGCATAGGGCCGAGCTGCCAGTCAAACGGAGCAACTACAACCCCCCAGCCAATTACAGCCAGGACCATCATCACCACCAGAAGCCGATTGCTCAAGCAAAAGCCTATTATTTTGCTGAGCAACCCGGCAGATTGGCTATCGAGGTTGTTTAACTGCTCATCCATTGATTGCTTTTTCTAATTCTTATTCTTGGAACTGGGGCAGCTTGGCAATATACTCTTCGGGCTTGGCCTCAAACTTCTCTTTGCACTCGGGGCAGCAGAAATACACCTTTTTGCCTTTATACTCAGTGAAAATATCCTTGTTGATGGGATTACCCATTATCGGGCAGGTCGTTTGCTCGATTGCAGCCGAAACCACCTCATTGGGCTCTGTCGGCGTGGTAGGCTCTGACTTCTTACAGCCCTGCAGCACAAACAGGCCAACCAACAAGAGGCCTGCCAGCAGGAGTATTATCTTAACTTGTTTCTTTTTGCTGTTCATTTTGTTTTCCTTTCAAAATAGATTTTGGTTCATAAACCTTTTTTCAATTCAATGGCTATGACCAGGATGTCCAGTTGGAGCTTTTTCGCCTTGTGGATTCATCATACTCGGCTTTGCCTGGATTTGCATAGCAGAATCAATCTTGAAGTTGCCGTTTGTTACGACGATTTCACCTTCCTGCAGGCCGGATTCGACGATGTAATAATCACCTGCTCTGGGGCCAAGCATTATTTCCCTTCCCTGGTAAGTTGGTTTTTCTGTATTTGGCACTTGAACGTAAACGACCGCACGTTTTCCTGTAATCAAAGGAGCTGAAACTGGGATAACCAAAGGCGCTTTTTCTGGTGTATCAGCCTTGACGTAGCCGAGCGATTCGGTAGTTACCAAATCCATACCACAGATATCGCAGCTGCCAGCCTGTGTCTTAACAACATCAGGGTGCATTGGGCAAATCCACTTTCCAGCCAGTTCCGCAGCCATAATTTTGCCAACCCCGGCTACCTGAGAGTGAACAATCGCTTTGACGAACATTTGTGGTTTGAGCCTACCTTGGCTATTATCTACATTGACTCTTACTTTAACGGTTCTTGTTTTGTCATTGAGCACGGGGTCGATAAAACTTATTGTGCCTTTGAAGACCTGGCCAGGGTAAGCCTGTGTTGTAAATTCAACTTCCTGGCCGTATCGAATCCAGAGCAAATCAGATTCGTATGCATCTAATTTCACCCACAACCGTGAAAGGTCGGCAACAGTGTAAATGGGCGTTCCGGTATCAACGTACATACCTTCGGTAGCGTTTTTATGAATGACAATCCCACCCATCGGTGAATTGATGGTTATATGCGTTTGAGTTTTTCCAGAAGTTTCAATGTTTTCAATCTGCTCGGCATCGAGCCCAAGGAGGCGAAGTTTTTCTCTGGCAGCCTCTTTTAAAGAAGGCAAAAGCAATTCTCTTTGAGCACTGATCAATTCCGGGCTGTAGAGGTAGACCATATGGTCGCCTTTGTTGACGGTGATGCCGGTAAAGTCTACATAAAGACGGTCGATTCTGCCTGGCACGTAGGCTGTGATGTTTTTAACCCGTGTCTCGTCATAGTCTATTTTGCCAACCATGCGAATCTCATTCGTAACGAACTTTCGCTGGACAACTGAAGTGGCTATCTCCATAAGCTTGGCGGCCTCTTCAGAAATCACCAGTTCCCGCGGCCCTATCTCGGCGGCAGAACTTATTGTCAATGGGATCAAATCCATTCCACACTTGGGACATCTACCCGGTTTGTCCCTGATGATTTCTGGGTGCATTGAGCACGTCCACTTTTGTGAAACTGCCTGTTTGCCGGAGTACTTGTCCTCGGGGCCCAAAGTGTGTTTGTGTGTGAGCGAGCTTACAATGTATCCTAATATAAAAGCTATTATTATCACTAATACCAGCTTAGCCGGTTTGCTGCGAAACCATAATTTTATCCCGTTACCTTTCATAGCTGCTACCTCCTGATTATTTCTCTGCAGGTTCCTTGTTAACTGTTGGCAGCTGTGTTCCTGCCAACATTTCGATTTTAGCTAACTTTTGCGCATTTTCAGCAAGCTTGCGTTCGTAAAAAAGTTCATATTTCAGCAGTATACGTTGTGCGTCAATCAAGCTTAGAAAATCAATAGTACCGGCTTGATAGGCTGTTTCCGATGCTACAAGCATCTCTTTGGCTTTGAGAATTATTACGTCTCTGTAGAGCTTAATCTTCCTGTTGCTGTCTTCGAACTCATACAGAAGCTGTTGAGCTTTGGCAGCAAACGTATTTTCCATCTGAGTTTTTTCATGGGTTTTTTGATGCAGTTGTGCCCGTGCCTGACGCTGGGCGGCTTTGTAATTGCCTGTCCAGATCGGCAGTGTCAGTGAAACCATAGCGATAATTGGGTCTTTGCCGCTGTCATCAACGCCCGAAGCTCTGGCATGGGCGGTATCAATGTAACTAACTCCGATACCGAAATGTGGGAAAGATTTTTTCTTTGCCAACTTCTCGGAGTTTCTCACTGCTTCGATTTCATAGTCTAAAGCCTGCAAATCCGGATTGTTTTGAATTATTATCGCATACAATTGCGAGAAATCAATCGAGACTTGTTGATATTTTGGGGGCTTTGGCCAGGGCAAATTACTTGAGACCTGGCGGTTTAGAATACTGTTTAATTTGGCCGTTATTGCCGGCCTCAATTCTTTTAAGCTTTCGAGTCTGTCTTCCAGAATGGCCAGTTCTATTTGAGCTCGGATGATATCAGGATGTGAAGTTATTGCTGTGATATATCGGGTGCGGGCAATCTCTTCGAAATGCGTGACCAGCTCAAGATTTTGCTTAGTGATTTCAATCGCTTTAGCAAGGTAGGTGTATTCATAAAAAGCATATTTGACTTCCTGAAAAAGCTCGAGCTTCTTTGCTTCGTACCTTTTGTGTGCAGCTTTTGCCTTCGCAGCCGCCCGGTCGCCTCGGGCTTCGATAACACCAAACCACGGGAAGGTTTGCATAATTTCAAATTTCTGCCGCTGAGGCCCAACTTTGGTTTCAACCTCTTCGATAAAATAGCCATAGGTAAATTTGGGGTCCGGCAATGATTTAGCCTGGGGAATTTGTTCTATCGCGGCTTTCCACTGCTCAAACGCAGCTTTAAGACCGGCATTATCGAGAGCGGCATATCGCAAGTAATCCTGAAGTTTCACCAGACTGTTCGCATCGCTTTGCTGCGCCAAAGCCAGCAAAACCTGACCAAAAAAAAGTGTTATTACTATCCCGAAAACCCATATCCTCAGCTTCATTCGTACTCTCCTTAACTCTTGCATCCACTAAAACTAATTTCGCCACAACAGGCCATTTTAATATACTGCTGAGGAAATTGCCGTCAAGACTATTATCCCATGGAATTCTTCCCAATATTCATCCTTAACGAAAGCGAGGGCGACTACTCATATATCGCCCTCGCTAATACGAACTTCCATAAATGTATATTCTGGTCACAAGCGGCCGGGAAGGCCTCTTCGCCAGCCGGTCCTCTTATGACTGCGCTTATAAGGTCTCTTCGCAGGTTCTGCCTTCTCTACGCTGCTTGCAGGCTTTCCTCCACCGCCGAGGATGGCCGCCACTGTATCACCGAGTCCTTTTAAAACGCGCCACCGGCAATTTTAGAGACACCACCCAGCAAGTCGAAATCTTTAGCCTCTGAACGTGGACGCTGCTGCACCCACCACGGCTACACCGGCTGCCGTTAGAAATCTTCTGCGGTCAACTGTGTTTTCATTTGTCATCGTCTTTTTCTCCTTTTCTTTTATGGCAACTTTCCACCTCAGTTTATCTTCAATCGCACGGGCACGGCAGCGGCCTTGTCCAACTGAGTAAGACTTGTTTTGTGAGACCCGGCGGCGGATAGGCAGCCAGCCCTGCGCAGCTTACTACTCTGCGAAGTTGCTACGTAACACGAGTCGCAGAGCAGAGCACACTCATTATTCGATTACTTTGGCATCGCGAAGAATATCAGCGTCCGCGGTAATCCCAAGGCCTGGGCCGGTGGGCACGTTTATGGCGCCGTTTTTCAACCGCAGAGGCGGATCGTACCAGGGGCCTGTCCGAGCTAAGCCGCCCTTATACTCGTGGAAATCCCCGATGTTCGGCGTGCACGAGGCGAAGTGGAGCACGTCAACGTACCCGACGCCACCTCCGGACATATGCGGTATGACGGACATACCTGCCTCGGCGGCCATGCGAGCTACGCGGATGGCACGAATGAATCCCCCGTTGTAGTGCAGGTCCGGCTGGACGACCTGCACCGCGTTGTTGTGGACCATCCAGCGAAAACGGCGAAGGCTGGTTTCCTGCTCTCCACCCGATATCGGAATCGACAGGGCGTCCGCCACGCACCTAGTCTGCTCCAGATGGTCAAACGGACAGGGCTCCTCGAACATATCGATGTTGTGGTCCTGCATAAGCTTACCTATCTCGGTGCCTTTGCGACAGTCGTAGGAACCGTTCGCATCGGCGTATATAGTAATCTTATCACCAAGGGCCTTTCGCACAATGCGAATGAGGCCCTCGCTGCGCCCGGGCATCGAGTCGGCATTGTTGCTCATTCGCCCGCCGACCTTAAACTTGATCGCCTTAGCCCCGTTTTGCTCAATGTGCTTTGCGAGGACATCGACCTCCTGCTGTGGCGTGGTGTGGCGATTGCCGCTGGCGACGTAGATGGGAATTTCGCGGCGGACCACGCCGCCGAGAAGCTCGCCAACGGGCTTGCCTTCCATTTTCCCGAGCAGGTCCAGCAGGCTGAACTCCACCCATGCGACGCAGCACCACAGCGCCAGACCAGACAACTTGTAATTGCTGCGATAAACATAAACCCCGTCGATAAGAGACTCAAGGTCGCGAGCATCCTTGCCAATAAAATAGGGGATGACCAACTGCTGCAGGATCGGATAGAGATAAGCGGCACGACCGTTGGTGACGGCGACGCCGACGGCACCGTCGGTGGACCTGGTGCGGACAAAGTAGTTCCTCCTGCCGCGCAGCAACTCGATTGAGGCAATTTTCACCGGTGATTTGACCGATGGAATCTTCAGCACCGGCGCGGCAGCGGCCTTGTCCAATTGAGCAAGGCTTGTTTTGCGAGGCCCGGCAGATAGACAGCCCTGCGCTGTTGCCAGGACGCCTGCACCGAGACTTGACTTGATAAATAGACGACGATTAAGCTTCATTATGAGCCTCCTATCTATTCAGTTAGCTTGGTTCATAGCATTTATTACTATGTCAGCGGTTCGGTTTAATCAAAGAATCCGGAGCCCTTGCCCAAATGTTTGCGGCAGACTTCTTCATTCAGCTCGATACCCAGTCCGGGCTTGTTGGGGATTTCCAGGTATCCGTTTTTGTAGATTGGGCCGTCACGCTTTATAATGTCCTGCCAGTACGGTAACTCCACGCTGTCGGATTCGAGGGCCACAAACGAGCGGATGGACATACACGCATGTCCCGCAGCGATGGTGCCGACCGGCGAGCACATATTGTGACAGAGCATATTTATGTAGTACAAATCGGCCCAGTCGGCGATTCGTTTCATCTCAAGCAGCCCCCCGCACTTTTGCGTGTCCGGCTGGATAATATCGCACGCCTGTTTCTCGATATAAGGTCGAAACGTCTGTCGTGTGAACAGGTTCTCGCCCGTCGCAATGGGGACCTTGCTGACGGCGGTCAGCCGTGCAAAGGCATCGGCATTTTCCGGCGGCATCGGGTCTTCCAAAAACCACAGATTCAGATGCTCGACCATCTGAACAAACCGCATTGCCTCCCGCGTGTTGTACGCCCAGTGCAAATCAACGCCCAGCGGAAAGTCAGGACCCAGCTCGGCGCGAATCGCCTCCAAAATCTTCACCCACGCCTTCATATCCTGCGATGAAAGCGTCCGGTTCCATCGTTCGCCTCGGAATCGGTTCAGGTCGAACTTCATTGCTTTGAAGCCATACGCTTTTGACCGCTTTGCCTCTTGCACCCATGGCTTGGGGGCGACAGTATTTGGTGAACCGGTATCGTGATAAATCAGCAACTTGTCTCGGAACTTGCCGCCGAGTAAGACATACACCGGAACGTTCAGTATTTTGCCGGCCAGGTCCCACAACGCCGTCTCAATCCCTGAGATTGCGCCGGTAAGCGAGCCCGACCGCGAGCCCTGTCCAATACCTGCATCCATCATCTTGTGCCACAGGTAATCCACCTGCAGCGGGTCCTGCCCGATGATTTGTCGCTTGATGCCGTTGATGTGATCGACAACTCCGGAGCGGTTAAAGGCCTCGCCCAGGCCGTAGAGGCCCGAGTCGGTGATTATCTTGACTAAGTGTGCGTTATAGTAGCTCAACCTTACCGAGGCAGTCTTGACATCACGAATTTTTACCTTCCCTAATTCAGTAGCCGCCTTCGGAACCGCCTCTACAATGTGAGGTCTTTCCAGCAAAGTACTCGCCGCGATAACACCTCCTGCCGCCGTAAAGAACTTTCTTCGATTTAGCATTTGCTTACCTCCTTATTCCGATTCTTCAGAAACGACCTCGCACCAATTGTCCAGCACCAATTAGGCGTGAGCCTAAGCTCAATTGGTGCTGGGCGCGCCTAATTGGTGCGGGGTCGCTGCAACTTGACTATGATATATGGTGCTTCTTTTTCTAAGTCCGGGTAAATCTTCCCGTTGCCTTTGTTATCCATAACCTCAAACAGATACATAAAGTCCCATCTCGATATGACATCCTCACCGGGAACCACAGCCTGATACTGATCTTTCCTGCCGGTACCAACCATATCCAGCGTCTTATAGTCCTGATGCTGGTTTACACTGCGGTATCGCAGACGAACCCATTTGACTCCGGACGGGTCACTGACTTCTGCGGCGACTGTTAGAGGTTTTTCTGCTGGAGCATTGGTTATAGGCCTATGCTTTAGCAACGGCGGTTTGTTATCATTTGTAACTGTCACCGCAATCAGCTTGGTTCTTGCTCGCCGCCCGGTTTCATCGACCGCCTCAATGAAATAGTCCAGTCCCTCCTTTATCTGGCTACCCGGAATCAAAGTGCGATAGATATAGGGCTTGATTTGTTTCATCTCAGCGTACTTGTATTTACCTTGGCCATAACCGTAAGCTACTTTTACATTGGCTATTGGTTCCTTTGAGCTTACTGTTGCTCGAACGGCCAGCCCGTTGGCAGGCTGTGTTTTCCGGATTGGTACATGAGCAATCAGCGGTTTATCCCCAGTAACGGTCGGCCGGAAGCTCTTTCTCTGTAACTGAAGTTTTTCAAGACCTTTTCTCAATTTGACCAGTTCGTCTCTCCAGTGGCCGGACAAGCCAGCGCTTTCGCGGCCCATCATAAGATTATCATTGTATACGTCCCCAGCGGCCTCCACCAGCTTTTCCCACGCCGCAATCGCCCGCGTTTCCTGACCAATGGCATCATCAAGAGCATTGATATCATTACTGTGTTTGAATAATCCATAACTGATACCCGCTTTAGCTCTGTGGCTGTGGTACAAACTTAGGTTGGCGAGTATCTTTAGGTCCACCAATGTCGAATCAAACTCCTTGTTTTTTTTACGACCGATTCGCTCCTGGGCTTGTTCGACCAAGTCCAGCACGTCTCTTGAAACTTCTGCGAACCATCGGCTGGACTGCTGTGGCCAAATCCTGGCTGAGTCTTTTCCTTCCAATTGATACCGCGCTGCTTTATCGATACTCAAGAACTGCTGGGTGTCACTGGGCAGCGCCTTAGCGTACTCCGGCAGATCCTTCATTCGCTGTTTTTCCACCCAGCCCCTGGTTGTAGGAAACATATTGTATGGGTATGTGTATGCCACGACACGCGGCAGAATCTTACTCGCGCGATGGAGGGCCTGCTCGATATAAGGAGCCGCTTCTTGGCCAAAGCGCTTCTGGAATTGCCTTTGCCAAACCTCCGACGGCGTGTCCGGATTGTAACCCAGCCTTCCAAAAACCTGGAAGAAATGCCAGTACCGCTCAAACTCCCAGTCATAATACTGGTACTGCGGCTTGAGCAGCTCAAATGGCTTCATATCGTGAGGATGGTCCTGCATCTTTGTCGCCAGTGGTTCAACCACTTCGAAGCCCTCACCGTCATACAAGTAAGTGCTCCGGGCAAAACGTCGAACATATTCCGGGTCACCCCACAGCAATATCCGCGCGGTTCCGCCGTTCCACAGCCGCCAGTGCATCTTGTATCGCCGAGGATAACGCAGCAGGTCGGCATACCCGTGCCGCCGGTCAAATTGATTGCCTGGGTGAATGTGTGTCGGGTGGAACGGAAGCCCCATCTGTTCCATCCAGTACTTGGTACATATCCTCATATTGACGCCTATCTCCAGGGCCTTATCAATCAGCGAATCGGGGAAGTTCTTTGCCCTCGCATCGAAGCGAATATTCGGCCCGTGCTCCTTCATCACCCGATAAACGTTCTCCCAGAAGCCACCCATCTCGGTTCTCTTAAGCCCTGACTCACCGTGCATCCGAAACTGAATTGCATCAATCTCCGGTACCAGCTTGAGAAACTTTGTCAACGCGACTCTGGTGTAGGCCGTCAGGTTGTCCGCAGTCAGACCCCATACAATCCCCTCAGTGGGTTTGCCCGCGCGGTCTCTGGGCCCCTGGACACCGCCGCGATAAATGTGGTCCCAGATACCCAGGGTAAAATTCAAACCCCGGTCGTGCGCCATCTTAATAATCCTGTTCAGGGCTTCAAGATTGCGCCGCTGCTTTTCTTTGGTGATTCCCACCACTTTGACATCGGGAAATTCTTCAAGGTCAAAGAAATAAGGATAAGGCGGCGAAAAATATCCCCAATTCTCATAGCCAAAAAGCAGTGCGAACGTATTGAAGCGGTTCTTCGCCAGCATATCGAGGTACCTGGCCCAGTATTCTTCATCAAAGAAGTAACTCTCGAAGTTCCCTCTGTGAAACGTGTATATTGAAAGGGCACGCTCGACTACCGCCGGCTTCTCTATGGTGTCCCGAACTTCACTCAGTGGATTTCTGGGGTCATCGGCCCAGCCGATGCGGTCCGCCACGTCCAGAAGCGCATACATCAACCCCCGGTCATCTGCACCGCTGACGAGCAGCGTTTTCCTGCCCGACCAACTTGTATGCCGTATTAACAGGGATTCAGCTTCTGTATACTCCGGAATACCGAGGGCCTTGTGCAGTTTGGCTGCCGCCCCGCCTGCGGCGACTTCGCCGGATTTACCGAAAATACCTGAGACGACCAGGAGATTTCCCTGAGCGGCTTTTAGTGAGGCAACCTCTTCGACAGAAATATCCTTTGCCACCAGTGCCGCACGAACTTTCTCGACGCCATGTCGGGCTGCCGGCCCCACAGTGCTGTCGGTTACCAGTGAGACCCGCCTTTGGCGGGCTCCGGCCGAAATGGAGGGAATCATAAAGACTAAACTTACAAACAATACCGCTACCCCCGCCGTTTTGCTTGCCCCCCTGCTTCTTGCGAAGCAAACCGAGGGGCTTCGCCAAAACGAAGCAGCGGAGGACACAATGAACCATTGATTATGTTTCATTTGGCATCTACCGCTTTAAACGCAATCAGAAAAGCTGTGTGATTGGTTATTGCTCCGGCAGTCCTGCCGAAGTTACCATTTACCAGTTAACCGATTACCATAAGTCACCTACTGCCTTATCCCGCTTTGGCGTGCAATCTCTACGTCCTTTTTGACATCGTCCAGAATCTTCATCCAATCGAGTACACGCGTTCGTGCGAGAAGCTGGGGCCGATAGTGTTTGCTTGCAACCGAGGCGTAGTTTTCCCAATGCTTTTGTGCTTCGAGAAGATGTCGAATTGCCAGCGTCTTATTCTCTTGATTCTTGGACTTTTCGAACAAATGAAGCTGCACCGCACCGAGGATTTTCGAGGCATAATAGTTGCCCAGATGAGACATCGCCTCAATGTCGCTCAGCGTCAGCAGAAGCTCACGGCTTTTGGCGGCCTTGCTCCGAATCAACCCAACCTGTTTGAGCGACTCGTCCGCATAATTCCGCAATTCTTTAGCTACCTGGATTGGTGTCTTGTCCGTCATCTGTTCATCAGCGAGATGCTTGTCCACGTATTCAGGAATTGACATCAGCCCGCTATCCTGCATCGGCTGCGTCTTGATAAAGTCACGCACCGTATGAAAGCCCTTTCGCTGGTCAAAACATCCTTCCACCGCCCACATAAAATCCCAGTTACACCAATGGAACCGGTTTACAAGCGGAACAACTTTCGACGCCGTCGCCCAGGTGTCATAGAGAGCCAAACCTTTTGTTTTGGGAAATCGCCAGAGCAGAGTCTTCTCAAAGAATTCTCGCTTCAGATCAAGGTCGTATCCCAACCGTCCCCAAAGCATAAACTTATACCAGTGTTTCTTAATCTCCAGCGCACGCGGCCTCTCCGGCTCAAGGCTGGACTTCGGCGAGCTCAGTCGAGCCGTAAATTCCCTACCCCACACGTATCCGTCCGAACCCATATGATAACCTGCGGTTTGTTCTTTTGGCGGCAGATTCGACAGAAACGCACGCACGTACTCAGGGTCACCCCAGCGGAAATTGAAAATGTCATCGTTGCGCAAATTCCACCAGCACTTCACTTGGTACTTTTCCATTTCCTTCAACAGCGACCTGCAGAAGGGCGGCTTGGTCGAGGAGTACATATGCGCTCTGGCATACTTGAAACCGACCTCAAAAGTATCCTGGTAGTTGGCCGCAAAATCGGTCATAATCCTGCCCAGACCCGTATTCCAGACACGATGAATAAACCGCACCTTCCGGTTCGGCTGCTGTTTCTTTGCGTCCAGAATACCCAGGCCGTACGTCTTCCACAGCCACTTCTCACGATCATATTCGTCGTTTCGGTTCTTCATATTCTCCCCGGCAGTAACGCCGATGCCGGCCAGCAGAGGATAAGTCAGCACGGTTTCGCGAACACATTGACGCAGATAGGCAATTGTCTGGGGATTGTCCTGGTCGTTGGTAATGCCGTATTTGCCTTCAACGCTGTTCATAAGGATATTCCAGGTTATAAAATAGATATCAATCCCACGGTTCTTCGCATATTCCATCACGCGCCGCCAGAACTTGATTTTCTCGTCCATAGAGATTTCTTTGATGACTTTCAGGTTCTTGAGAACCTCGGGTGACACAAATTGAGGGTCTCTCCATACCCCGTGTTTGTAAGTCGGCTTCAACGTGGTCACGCAAACATCCTCCAGAGCTGCATCAGGGTAGTTGGGCAGCTTGACAATCGACGGAAACGGATGAGGGTTCCAAAGGGTCAAAGTGTTATAACGATAGCGAGCCATATCATCTAAAAACTCTTTCCAAAAGGCAAAATTCCACATCTCGGCATAGTTGTTTTGTGCCGCGTCCCCCGTGTCATCGTAGCTTGGCGTCCGGGCATCCAGCGGTATATTGAACTTAATCCCGCGCCTGAGGATATGCGGTTTGCCCTGCGCCTCCCGGATGTCCGCCAACTCTTCGCCGAGCCGTATCCTCTCCGCCAGCTCCAGCCCGCCGTACATACATCCAACCACATCTCCGCCACTTATCCGTATCCGGCCCCGACTGTCCTTGCGAATTTCATAGCACTGCGGCCCCAGTTCCTCCGTGAAATTCAGTCCCAGAATGACCCACACACCCCTGACAGGCTCGGTGGCGACCCTGTACTGCCTGTCCCTCAGCGCCCTTTTGATCTCGCCAGCCGCAAATTTGATCGGCTCGTGCGGCTCGGAATAGAGCACTGAAACCCACTCTTTCGCCCCAGTCGGCGCAACAGCCAAAACCAGCAAACAGCCCGCAAAAACGCACCTGTTCATTTTGCCACCTTGCTTTCCACCAGATTTCTCGTTCATATTCATAAAGGACAACCACAAGTCCTCTTCAGGCCTTTCGCTTTGGACTTCGCGGCAAATTTTGAGAATATTTTTTAAGAACATTATTATGCGAAATAATCAGCTAAAATCCACTAAAATCGCAGAGGTATGGGTGTTAGGATTTTTGCTATGTTTAACTATCGTTGGAACAGGCACTTACGAAAACTAACAAACAAGCATAAGACACGAAAATACCATAACTTACGATTTGTGCATGTAACATTCTTTGGGAGCAGGAGGTTGCACGCTCAAATCTTGCTTCTCATGCGAACCAGCCAAGTTCATTAGTATAAGTTGCTTACGACTGATTTCGTTTGCTGCGCCGGACGCAGAGATTTCCAGCATTGCAATGACTCGCCGTAAGTTTTAATATACTACTAACAAATAGATCTAAAAATGGGTTCAGCAGCCGTTCCTTACGTCACTTTCCCTGCTGAACGCCCGGCTATTCCTGGAAAAATCGGTAATGCTATAAAACAATATTAAAGGGGCTTC
>JAUWBI010000056.1 GCA_030601745.1 Phycisphaerae bacterium | reverse complement strand
ATAGGGTCCTGGCCGATGACCTCATCAAACGTCTGCGACCTATATTTTCTTGCAAGGACAGTATAAGACATTTGCAATTGACTATTGATTATTTATTATTGATTATTTGTTATTTAGTATCTCTTGCGGAAAACAAAAACTGACGATGTCACCCCTGCGAAAGCAGGGGTCCAGAGCGAAAAAGCTGGATTCCCGCTTCCGCGGGAATGACAAATACTGTTTCCGCAACAGGAACTATTTAACAACCTGCTATATTATAGTCCTGAAGTCAAAAAATTCTATAAAAATTCCAGATTGACAATCTTTGCTTCAAAAGTTATGGTCTTGACCTATTAAATTCACAATAGTAAATAGTAAATTTTAAGGGTTTTACTATGAAAGTCAGAGTTGAAGATACCTGCACCGCCTGCGGGCTATGTGTGGATGCGTGTCCTGAGGTTTTTGAGATGGGGGATGAGATGGCCCAGGTTATCGTCGATGAGGTTCCCGCTGAGCACAATGACGCCGTCCAGCAGGCTACTGACGAATGTCCCGTCGAGGCAATTATAATCGAATAAATGGGAACCCAATCAGCCTGATAGCTCCTTGCTTCTGTCGCAAGCTGCCGTCAGAGCATCGGCTATCAGCCGACTGAAATTGTTTGCAGCGAAAACCTTCAGAGCTGCTTCGGTTGTTCCGCCGGGCGATGTAACCTTTTGCCGAAGAACAGCGGGGCTTTCATCATTTTTATCAGCGGCGGCCGCAAGCAAACCGGCACCTTTAGCGGTCTGTAGAACAAGCTCTTTCGCTACATCTCCAGGCAGACCTAATTCTACGGCTGCTTTAATCATCTCTTCCATTAAAAGAAAATAATAAGCAGGCCCACTGCCGCTCACTGCTGTTACGGCGTCAATCAAATCTTCATCATCAACGACAACGGCTTTGCCAACCGATGAGAAAATCGACCTCGCATCGGCCAGCATCGGCTTTGCCCGCTCGTTAGCTAATAATGCGCTGGCTCCTTCGCCAATCAAAGCCGGCGTATTCGGCATAACACGGACTATTGCAATATCACCTAATACGGCGGCAATATTTGCGACCTTTATCCCTGCTGCTATGGATATAACAAGTGTCTCGGCACCGAGGGCATCTTTTATACTCTCTAACGCATCGGCCATATTCTGAGGCTTGACACTTAACACGATGGTTTCAACTTTCGCCGCCAGCTCGGCATTACTGTCAACGGAAATAACATTATATTTTTCAGCAAGAAATTTAAGTCGTTCGGCCCTAACATCACTTATAAAGACATTTTCAGGCGCATAAATGTTGGCCGTTAATATGCCCTTTATCAGGGCTTCAGCCATATTTCCGCCGCCGATAAAGCCGATTGTATCCACTTCTTTCTCCTTGCTAAAATTAACCAACCCCCACCGTCATCCCGAGCCCTTCGCTGCGCTCAAGGGTAAACCCGCCGTACGTCTGGCGGGTAAACTCCGCGAGGAAACTAATTCAAAAAACCGTCATCCCGAGCCCTTCGCTGTGCTCAAGGGTAAACCCGCCGTACGTCTGGCGGGTAAACTCCGCGAGGAAACTAATTCAAAAAACTGTCATCCCGAGCGGAGCGCAGCGAAGCCGAGGTATCTATTTTGAATTTCACGCTACGGTTTTTCACTTTACGTTCTTCGGTCTTTTCTATACCCTATGCACTATATGCTAAATTTTTCCGCAATAACTATAAAACCAATTATGGAGAAAAGCAATGCAAAAACAAGTTGAATATCAAGAAGCCATCAAAACCAAGTACCCCGAACAGGTGGTAATAGCCATCGCTAAAGATAGAAACGGCAAAGCGAATCCTATTACATTAGGCTGGACAATGATTGTATCGGGCACACCGCCGATGATGGCAATAGCCGTTGCAAAGACGCACTACTCAATCGAAGCTATCACGCACTCAAGGACCTTTACGATTGCGTTTCCATCCTCGGAGATGGCCGATGCGGCTTTATTTTTCGGCTCAAAATCCGGCCGCGACACCGACAAATTCGCCGAGTTTGATTGCAAGACCGAACCTGCCAAAGCCATTGATTCGGTGCTGTTAGCCGACGCCGTGGCCAATTTTGAATGCACACTCGAATCGCAAGTGCCCGCAGGCGACCATATAATCTTCGTAGGCGAGGTCGTTTCCGCCCACATCAACACCGAGTCGAAGAAGCGACTGTATACCGTAGGCCCCGGCCACAAATTGGGGTCGGCATCTTAGATTTGCTATTTTCAATTTACTACTGACTATTGACTATGCTCAAGGCTTGCTTCGCAGTCCCGACGAAAGCAGAAGAATCGTTCGGGGCCACAGAGCACATAGAGTTCACCGAGAATTTTGGGTTCAAGTTATTTTAAACGGGATTAACACGATTTCCTTTCTTTTAATTGTGTTTTATCCTGCCCTGCTACGGCGAAGTCCTTTGCCAAGACGAGTCAGGCCTAGTTCCCGCGAAGCGGGGTCCCCTCGCAATGACATTTTTTGGAGCTTTTCTGCAAAGCGCGGCGAGCAAGAAGAGAAAAATCGTCTGGAGCTCCTGCTCATTAAGGATGAAGTGAAAAATGGAACGTTTCTCGCAGTTCGTCCGACTTATATTATAGGATTATGCAAAAGAGCCGGGCACAAATATATGATGAGCTGCTTGTTCTAAAATGCCAGCAAGGCGACAAGCAGGCATTTGAGGAGCTTGTCGAAAGATGGCAAAAACGCCTCTGGCATTACGCCTTCCAGATAACCGGCTCCGACGCAGCCGCCTGGGACATCGTTCAGGAAAGCTGGGTCGGCATTATAAATGGTATCAGGAAACTTGAGGACGCAGCCGTCTTTGGCTGCTGGGCGTTCAGAATATTGAATAATAAATGCGCAGATTGGCTCCGCAAACAGCACCTGCAATCCAGACTGAGTGACCAGCTTGTAAATCAGGCACAAAACGAATCGGACAGAGACAAAAACACCAGCGAAAAAGCAGAATCACTATTTGCAGCCATCGAAAAACTCTCGCCAGAGCGCCGAGCGCTGCTTGCACTGCGGTACCGTGAGGGGTTCAATATGGGCCAGATAGCAGAAATCCTTGGTATTGCCGAGGGGACGGTTAAATCTCGATTGCATCGTACGCTGGAGAAACTACGACAGGTGATGGGACAGAAATAAAATGGATGAACTTGAAAAAACAATACGCACAACCTTAAGCGATACGGATAAGTTTGACGCCGCAAAGGCGGAAAATCTAAGAAAGGAGATAGTGCAAATGTTCGAAGATAAGTTGAAAAAAGTCTACCGATATGCTTGGTTATGCCTGATAATATGTGTTGCAGCAGGTGGTGTTGCCGGAGCTTGCTTCGGAGTGTCAGCAAGTTTGGGAAGTACCTGGGGAATGATCGCTTCAGCCGTCATATTTATGGGTGCCGGGCAAAGCATGGTGACAATAAAACTGTGGTACTGGATAATGAACAATAAACTTAATGTGCTAAGGGAGGTCAAACAGCTTCAGCTTCAAATTGCGGAACTGGCAGGCAAAAACCCGCCTTCTGAAAATTAGTTGCCTGACGGCTCAAACTTTTCTATGCTGGGGTCACGATTTGTAATGTCCCTGACAAACAAAGTACTTTTTAAGGAAGATACTCAATGAAAAGATGGATTAGATGGTTAGTTGTAGCAGCAATTGGTTTTATACTGATGGCATTTTCATACTATAACTATCAATACGAAGCCAGCGACAACCCATGGAAAAACGCTTTCATGTACATAGGTAAAGCCGACCCAAATTCTGAAGCTGAAGGGTTGGAATACGTCAAGAGGCCTGTACGGCTGCTGCCCATCACCCATCGAGCGGAGGGTTTTGCCAAGATAGCCGATAGTTTCGGCTCCCACGTTGGGAAATCCTATCGTGTTTCTTTCCAAGAAAAGGTTATTCTTTATTCTGATATGGCGGATGATTTCACAGGTGAAATGCTTGAATGGGGGCAATTCCCTTCGCCTGGTGCCGACGAAGTGGTGGCCGGTTTTCAAGCAAACAGCAAAGACAAGATTACCATTGATGGTCATGCGTTCAAGGTGGTGGGGCAATTGAAGAAAGAGGTTAGGCTTTTCGCGGATAGTTACCTTGTTTGCGATGATGCTATGGCAGGCGAATTGTTCGACCCTGACGACGAGGCGGTCCAGAATGCCTATATTCTTCGATTGCCAAGAGAGCAGTTGACCGATGCGCAAATGCGAGAGCGCCTTAAAAAGGCCTTTCCTAAGTCGCAATTCGTCGCACATGCTCCATCAATTCGGACGGAGCCGGGCCCATTTTATCTCTATGTTGCGGGGATGTCGCTGCTTTTTCTGGGCGGCTGTCTTCTGCTCTTCAAGCTCTATTGTTTTCTGGCCGGCCAGCTTGGTAACAAGTGGCTGCGCCTACCTTTGGCCGAGATTCGCAAGTACAAGCACCTTTTCCTTACACTGCATCTGATTTATTTTGGAATAGTCGTGCTGTTTATGCTTGTCGCATATCATCTGCCGGAACTTCAGGTCTGCTTGTTGGCAAGTATAGGCGGAGCAATGGATAGTCCAGGTCCTTTGGCGGTGGCAGCCAAGGCATATATGAGCAAAAATATTTTGTGGGCGGCCGTGGTCACATTTGCGATTAATTTTCCGTTAGGGTCTCTGGCGTGCATAACGCTTCCGTCGGTAATCGTGCCGGGCGCAGGCATTTTGATTGCTGGTTGGAGAGCGGCGCTATGGGGACTGCTGCTTGCGCCAACTTTTGTTGAGCTGTCAGGTGCGATGCTTCCGCATAGTTTTACCTTATTGCTTGAAGGCGAGGCCTATGTTATAGCAACATTCTTCGGCCTGTTGATTTTGGTTTATCTTTTCCGCAAGGCCGAAGGGCCAAGCGTGGGACGTCGATATGGTAAGGCACTGCTGATGAATGTCAGGGGTAACTTGTGGGTGGCAATAGTCCTGGCGGTTGCTGCGATTTATGAGGCAGTTGAGGTGATTTTGGCAATGTAGTAAGTCAGGACTATCAAGGCTAACCGGTAAGCAACTCGAATTCTTCGATACTCAGGGAGTGTCTCAACTTCTGCAGGGCAATCAGTTCGATTTGGCGGACTCTTTCTTTGCTCAGGTCCAAATCTTCGCCGATTTGCTTCAAGGTCTTTGTCTTCTTTTTTATCGGCGAGCCGACCAGGCCGAAATGATTTAAGATTACATATTGCTCGCGTTCGTTAAGCTCACCCTTGATAACCTGGACTAAGCTTTGGCGCGCTCGTTCGATGGAGACAACACCTGTGGCTTCTGTGGTTCTCAAATAACGCTGGATATTTGCCAATGAACCTACTTTTTCCCTGGTGAGCTCTGTACTTTTACCGGATACCTTTGCATATTCTTTGGCTATGTTCAATGAGGCATGCTTGCTGAATCGAATGTCCCTTGTATAATCGAATTCTTCGACTGCTTTGGTCAGTGCGAAATTACCCTTGCTTACCAATTCGAGAAAATTAGGGCCGCCGGCAGCGTGTTTGCCTGCGATGCTGACGACAAGTCGCAGATTTGCCTCGATTATCATTTTTTTGATTGTCTCGGCCTCAGCCAGATAGTTTTCTATTTCGTTTATCCGAGAACCCGAGACACGAGCAGGTTTCATACCAGCTCTGGTTATGCAAGCCAGGTATTTGAGGTAATTATATCTGCGGAACAGCTCGAGTTCACGTTCTCGATTTAGCACAGGGGTTTCCTTTAATTTCTGCAAGTACTCGGGCAGGAGATGCTCGCCGACTAATTCGAATGGTTCGAACTTTTTAGCAGAGGCGGGCTTGTCCATCATCATTGGTTTTCGGAGGATTTTTTCTCTGGCGCTTTCCTGGAGAAATTCGTCGCTGGCGATGAATTCAATTTTTCTGGCCAGAAGTGCCTTTGCCCTTCGTCGATTTATAATCCGATATATCGAGCTTTTACTGCGCTTGAAGCGTCTCATCAATTCTTTGACGCTGGTGCCTTGTTTGAACAGCTTATAGAGTTCGGCTGCCTGGGCTGGGTTGATTATGCCGGGCGGCTCCTTAAAAATAGACTTATCGGGGTTGGACTTTTCGTAGTTGGCGATTGTGTACCTGACGGTTTCGTGGACCTTGCCGATTTGAGCTGCTATCCGGCTTATTATCTGGTAGCGGCTCATTATGGTCTTGGCCGCAAGCGCCCTGGCCTGCCTTATAATCAGTTGTTTTTGTTTGTTTGTCAGTCGCGTAAAGATTTTTGCTTTCGCGATGAGGTTTGGATTTGCCTTGATGAATTTACCGACGGCCGATTGCAAAAAGCCGAAACGTTTTTTGCCGTCGTCAAAGATAAATTTTCTGGCAATCAGGCCTCGTTTTCGCCAGCGATGAATTGTTTTTGTTGAAACGCCGAGGGCTGCTGCGAGTTCTTCAATGGTATAAACTTTTTCACGTTGCTCAGTAATGGGGCGAGCAAGTTGTCCGCTTAGCTTAGCGATGAAAATCCGCAGGTCCTCAGCAAGTTCATCGCCTTTTATGAGCTGCTGCTCGGCTGCGTCCTTAGGGTGAACCCCGCCCCTCGGAGGGGCGGGGTGAAAACCAGTGATACGGAAGCAGACAAAGTCAAAGGGATATTCCTTGTCCCTATCGATAATCGCAAAGAGTTTTTCAGCGGCATCGAGCTGTTTTCGGCGCCGCTTTGCGGGCGTAAATCGAAGCTGCACCAGCAATTGCGCCAGATTTTGACTTTTTATTTGTCGCATACTCACACTTTCCCTTATGACCAAGTGTCCATTTTACCAAATTAAGCGCAAAAAAAACAGCGTTTTTTTCGACCCTTATCTGTTCACCACCGAGAAAGGCCGGGACCGCTAAGCTTAATTTTATCCGGATTTCCATTTGAAACAGTACGATGCACCATACATTTGCTAAAATAGCCCTTGTGTTGGGGCGCATACTAACAATATTGATTCTGGTTGGAATTGTCCGGCAATCCGCTTGGGTTTCAGCGGAAGAAATTAGTCTCAGTCGTCTCGATTCAACTCAAAACCGTCCTAAACTTCGGCCAGGCTATGTGCAAGGTGACGTAGTCAGTTATTCTTACGTACCTAATAAACGATGGACGAGGCAGGAAGCGTGCGGCATTTTGCCTTACCTTTGTGAGTACGGGCTACAGAAACACAAGGATGGTACTCCGCTTAAGAGTTATCACCGAGAGAATATCCGCCGGATTGATATGGTAAGCCGCTGGTCAACAGCCGTTATGCTCTATCCGCGTCGTCGTTCATATCGCGACGAAATCATAAATTTGATGATTCGCTGTTTCAAAAACCGTCAGCTTATAGTATTGCGGGTTTATTGGTCACCCCGCGAACCTGACCCTTATTCGCAGGCGGTGGATTTACTTGAGACACTGTGGGCCAAAAGAAATATGGTGCTTACCAGCCCGGAGGGCGACCGGGCCACAGGTCGGCAGCTCATTAATAACGTTCTTATGATAAAGCTTGGCGACGAAGGCCTGGGCGCATTCGGGACCGAGGGTCTGGAGTTGATTCACAAAAAGTTCTATGACACAATCAAGCATCGCGTTATGGACGGTAAAAAACCGTTTGCTCACATCAAGGCATGGTACAACATGATTGGTTACTGGAATGGCTGTTATGCCGCGACACAAAAAGACCTTGATATTCATAAGCACCGCAAAATTCCCTCTAACGCAGAGTTCATTGGCACCGATGTGTACCAGTGGTGGGGTCTCAAATGGGCCCCGTTTGACCCGTATGGTGGAGGCATTACACGTGCCCAGGTTCAACGAGTGGTTGATTACTGGCACAGTCACTTCACCGGATACTATCCGGAGGGCTTGAAAATGGAGGCCACGGACAAGCCCTCGCCCGAAAGCCAGAATGAGACGCATGCAATGATAGGGGCCATTGAACTGGCGAACGCTCAGAATGCTATGATGTTTTTCATCGCCCTATCGGCCCAGATCAGATGTACAACCTACACAACTCCAATCGAAACTATGGACGCTTATTATGACAACCTTAAAGCCGGTCCGTGGGTGGGATTGTCCTGGTGGCATTTCGGTGATTTCGCTGACATGGAGGGCGCCATACACTACGTTGATAAAGATTTTCGGCATTACACCCCACAGCACCCCAAAGGCATTGCCTACTCACGCCAACAGCTTGACAAACTACACGATGAGTTCATCGTTTCCCGTATGCGCATGTTCGAAGACGTCGTTTACAACCAGTTTGGCCATTTGAATCTGAGGGATGGCGGATTTTAGTTATCTGTGCATTCTTTGGAGTTAATCTCATGCAACGAGGGTTTTGGCCATATCGACGGCTGAGGCGGCATCGGGGGCATAGCCGTCGGCACCAATCTTGTCGGCATAACCCTGGGTTACCGGCGCACCGCCTATCATAACTTTGGCTGAAACGCCGGCGTCCTTCAGTGCCTTTACGGTTTTCTCCATACCGGGCATTGTTGTAGTCAAAAGGGCGCTCATACCAATCAACTGGATGCCAGTGCTGCCGGCCTGCTCAACA
The DNA here is from genome assembly GCA_030601745.1 of Phycisphaerae bacterium. Taxonomy (GTDB): domain Bacteria; phylum Planctomycetota; class Phycisphaerae; order Sedimentisphaerales; family Anaerobacaceae; genus JAUVYQ01. The sequence continues at coordinate 15,284 of JAUWBI010000056.1, read as the reverse complement.
AACTTTTCAGGCCCAACATCGACACCGAGGTCAATAACTTCAAAGCCCGCTCCTTTTAGCATCATTGCCACTAAATTTTTACCGATATCGTGCAAATCACCCTGCACGGTTCCTATCAGGAGCTTTCCGACCGGCTCGACACCAGCCTTGACAAGTTCCGGCTCGAGGATTTCCATCGCCATTTTCATTGCGCGGGCGGCAATAAGTACCTCAGGTATGTAAATCTCATTCTTTTTGAAACGGCCCCCGACGATGTCCATACCTGCAATTAATCCCTCATCGAGAACACTTTTAGCCGCTGTGCCCTCATCAAGGGCTGCTTTGGTAATTTCCACCGCAGCATTTTGGTCGCCTTTAATAATTGCGTCAGCCAATGCTTTCAAATCTGCCATCTCTATTCACCTCAACCCCGTTAGAGACTTTTTCCTTCGGGTCTCTAACGGGGTCAACAAAATTATGTTGACTTGCTTACATTTAACTTTTTGACGATTGAAGCCACAATTAAACATTATTCCACAATCCAGAACAAGCGCTAAATGAAACTTTTTTACCGCAAAAGCAATTTTTGACGAAATAGCGGCACAAAAGCAGATTTATATCGTTTGACACGTGCCAGACGGTGATATATATTATCCGCTTTATTATCTCAATACTTATTTACTCTGCATAAATGGTCTGGATAACAGCATAGCTATCGCTTTAAGTTTTTAGTGCTGATTTTTGGGTTAATTCAAAACTAAATACGAGATACGAAATATGAGCGATTACATAGTTCTGGTAAAACAGGTTCCCGACGTAACGCAAATCACCGACAATGCGTTCGACCTCGAGACCGGCACGCTCATCCGCAGCCGGCTGGCCAGTGTAATCAACGAGCTGGACTCGCAGGCGTTGGCTTTTGCAAATCAGATGAGGCAAGACAGTGATGACAAGAACGGCAAAATCATTGCATTGACTATGGGGCCGCCGATGGCCGAGGAGGTTCTGCGATACGGGCTGAGCCGATGCGCCGATACGGTGGTGCTGCTGACCGACAGAACTCTGGCCGGAGCGGATACCGTGGCGACGGCAAATCCCTTAGCATTTGCTGTCAGGAAAATAGTCAGGGAAATTCTTAAAGCAGACGGCGATTATTATGTAGTTTGCGGGATGCAGTCGGTGGATGGTGACACGGCCCAGGTGCCGCCGCAAATCGCTGAAGAGCTGCGCCTGCCCTGTATAGCTTATGTCACCAAGGCGGAATTCAAGAACAAGCAGTTCGAATTCACACGCATTATCAGCGGCGGCAGCCAGGTAGTTGCCGCCAGGAAGCTGCCGGCGGTAATAACCGTTGCCAAGTATGAATATCCTGTGTTTGCAACATTTGCGGCAACGCGACAGGCAAACAGGATGGAAATTATTCGGTGGGGCAGTGATGACATCAAGGCCACCCACATTGGTGTTACAGGCTCGAAGACGAGTGTAATACGCGTTTTTCCGCCGGGCAAAACCACGAGAAAATGCGAGCAGGTCGGCGATGCAAAAACATTAGCCGGACTGCTTGTTGACCAATTCAAGAGCAGCGGCGCCAAGGCCGGCGAGGATGCCGATGCTCAAACAAGCCGCTACATTTTGCCCGGCAAGCGAGCGAGTTTGTTTGACAGAAGCTTCGAGGGGACAAAAAAGGAAAAAGAGGATTTTGAAATTTTAGCCGGCAAGCTCAAGGAGCTCGGCATTACCGAGATTGGTGAGATTGATGATGCGAATAAGGAAAAGATTCTTGCTGCTGCGGGTGAGCATTTCCATAAGAAGGCATTGGAGGATATGATAGATGGCTTGCAGTTGACCGAGCCGAGCTATGAGGGCGAGGTTTGGGTCGTCGCCGAACACAGCGATGGCACGATACATCCGGCGACGTGTGAGCTTATCGGTAAGGCACGTGCGCTTGCGGATTCTCTGGAAACCAAAGTAGGCGTTGCTGTAGCCGGCTGCGAGGCCGAGCCAATGGCGAAAGAATTAATCGCCGCCGGTGCAGACAACATCTACATCATCGAGGACAAGCTGCTCAGCGTATTTGACCCGACTGCGCATCGCAAAGCCATTGCCGATGCGATAGCCACATACTGGCCGCAAATCGTTCTCTATGCCGCAACTCCTCAAGGCAGAATGCTGGCGCCGATGGTCTCATACAGGGTCGGCTGTGGACTGACCGCCGACTGCACCGGACTGGATATCAAGGACAGTTCACGAAAGGGCCAGATAGGTATTCTGCTGCAGACCCGGCCGGCACTGGGCGGAAACGTTATGGCTACTATCTGCACGAAAAATTCAAAGGCCCAGATGGCTACCGCAAGACCCGGCGTTATGAAAAGACTGCCGCCCGATGAGTCAAGAACAGGCAAAGTCATCAAACACAAAGTCGATCTTTCCAGAGACGATATTAGTCTGAAAATCATAAAAACAGAGCTGGGCACTGGTGAGGTGAACTTTGGTGCCGACGTGGTTGTCAGCGGCGGTAAGGGTATGCAGAATCGGGACAACTATGAGCGGCTTGTAGGTGCGCTTTGTGCCGGGTTGAGCAAAAAGTTGGGTACGGAGGTTGAAAGAGGCGCTTCGCGGGCAGCGGTGGAGCAGGGCTTCATCGAACGCGTGCACCAGGTTGGCCAAACGGGCACCTCAATCGGGCCGAAGATTTATGTTGCTCTGGGTATATCCGGTGCGATTCAGCATATGATAGGCATTGCAAACGCCGAGACCATTATCGCTGTCAACAGCGACCCGAACGCACCGATATTCAAGCAGTGCGATTATTACATTGTCGGGAATGTTGAAGACACAGTGCCGCAGTTGGTTCAGGCATTAGAAGAAACGTAAAACGTAAAGCGAAAAATGCAAAACCACGATTCGAAATTAAATATCGATACTCGATTCTCGCAACTGCCGATGAGATTAAACCGCGTATCCAGTATTGAGCATTGGGTATCTCCTTTTTGAATTTTTATATGTCATTTTGATTTTTGCATTTTGATTCTTAATTTTTTTTGAGATACAAAATACGCTAAACGCTATGACAAAAGACTATAACAAAGTATCTGTTCTGATAGTTGGCGCGGGGCCGGCCGGCCTGGCAAGTGCGATACAACTGAAAGTTCTAAAGCCGGAGATTGACGTTTGCGTCATAGATAAAGCGCCCGGTCTGGGCAATCATAATCTCTCCGGTGCGGTTTTAGAGGTGCAGGCGCTGAATAGACTGCTGGATTCGGCTGTTCCTGACTGGCAGGACAGCGAAGCTGCCAGGGATGTATTGGCCAGGAAGGTCCACGAAGACAACGTGATGTTCTTTCTGGGAAAGAAGCTGGCATTTAACATTTTCTTTATAATCAAACTGGCGAAGATTTTCCGGCTCTCTGTCGGCCAGATGATACACAAAGGCGATTATATTGTATCGATAAGCAAGCTGACAAAGTGGCTGGGGCGGCTTGCAAAAGAGCTTGGCGCCGAGGTGCTGACCGGCTTTGCCGCTGAAGATATCATTCTCGCCCCGTTAGATAGAAGTAATGTTGGCCATAAAGCATCTGATTCGGAAAAGTATCTAACGGGGCTCGACGAATCCACTGATAAGGCAACAGGTGTCAAACTCGTTGACCAGGGTCTTGATAAAGAGGGCGATAAACAGCCGAACTTCGTCGAAGGCGAAATCATAAACGCCGATTTCATCCTGCTTGCCGAGGGGTGCGATGGGCTCTTGACGGAAAAATTTATAGAAAAGGCAAAGCTGCAGAGGCAGTCTCCTCAGCTTTACTCAGTAGGCGTAAAAGAGATTATAAAGGTAAGCAGCGAACAATACAAAAAATTCGGCGACACCCGTGTTGTCCACGCTATGGGCTATCCCTTATGGACGCCGGTCATTGGGCCGGGAATGTTCGGCGGCGGAATTATGTACCCGGCCGGTGACGAGCATATTGCTGTCGGGATGATTGTCGGTGCCGACTGGAAATACTGCGACTTTAACCCGCAGGATGCCCTGACGAATTTCAAGAACCACCGCTTTGTAAAGAAATTTATAGAGGGAGGGGAGGTAGTAGAGACGGGCGCAAAGATGATTCCCGAAGGCGGATATTACGCTGTTCCAAGAGATGCAGAAACCGGCAGTATAGGCAAAGGCAGCGTGATGATTCTGGGCGACAGTGCCGGCTTTGTGAATATGCTCAAAATTAAGGGGCTGCATAGCGCTATTGATTCGGGCATCCAGGCGGCAAAGGCCATCGCTGAAAATCTAAACAACCCCGAGGCGGCAGCGTCGAGATATACCGAGCTGATTGGCCAATCGAATGTTGCCGGCGAGATGGCCTCGGCAAAGAACTTCCGGCAGACGGTCGCGAAGTTCGGGCCTTTGCAGGGAATGCCGTTGTCGGTTCTGGCTTCACTGCTGCCGAAATTTAAGACCGAATATGACTACGAGGCAATGACCATCGCACCATACCGCCTCAAACCCAATCAGGAATACGATAAGGACACCTTTACCGCAATGGCAGCGACCGAGCATCGCGAAGAGCAGCCCTCACATCTGACGATTCTGGATTCGGATATTTGCAGGACCAGATGCACACCGCAGTTCGGCAGTCCCTGCATTACGTTCTGCCCGGCGGGGGTGTATGAGACGGTGCACGATGAAGTAAAGCCGGCCAACCCATCCAACTGTCTGCACTGCAAGACCTGCCAGAGGAAGTGTCCGTTCGACAATATCAGGTGGACCGTTCCGGAAGGCGGCGGCGGACCACGATATAAGCAAATGTAAGAAACACATATCACAATAGAATCAAGAACATAGAATCCCGCAAACAACCAGTGCATAAGTTATAAGTGCATTACACACTTGCCCTCCTGCGCACTTATATAGGACTTAGAAACCTGGCCGCTCCTATAAAAACACCACAGCAGCCAATCTATTTTAGATATGTGCTGTGAAAAGGCGCGTCCAGATAAAGTGGCTTTTCCATAAAACCGATAACCTAAAGGGAGCGAAAACCGCAAAAACCATAGCTTTTCAGCTTTTAGTTTTATATGAGTAAACCCCGCCTCTCCCTGAGGGGCGGGGTAAACAGAGGGTCAATTATGTCGGTTCAGTCAAGGCAGGCAAAAGTTTTTGTAATACTGTTGGTTTCAATGACAGTTGCGGCGATAATCTTAATGGCCCTGGGTAATAATCCTCCCTCCACCGGTGCATTTTGTCTTTCACGCTATTACCGTCTTGACCCTGTCGAAAAGACTATAACGTCTCGAGCCGCCCAATCTTCAGGCCGTTGGAGCTGCATCGAAATTTACTATAGCGGCACCAAAGCCGGCAACATTGAGCAGTTGGCCTCGTTGAGCGGCCTGGCCGGCCCCGAGGATATCAACTGTCACTTTGTTATCTGCAACGGCCTCGGCGGCGGCAACGGACAGATACAAACGACCGAAAAATGGCAGAGACAATGGTCAATCATACCAGGCCGAACCTCCCACGGCAGCGGTCAGACTATTCGCATCTGTGTTATAGCTGACGGCAAAACCGCCCGCCCAACCGACTTTCAGATAAAAAGCTTAGAGGCACTCGTAGAAGCGCTGGACAGAAAGTTCAACATTCGGCCCGAATCCATCTGCTACCCCGGCGATTGGTGGTAGCGACAAGCCCCTATAAAAACCCGCGCCAAACTGCGGCGATTTAGCCGGACGTCCGGCTTCGGCGAGCTCTCCTGTGGAGTCCTCCGGAAAGAGTCCCGAGGACTTACGGACAGTCGATTCGTTTCCCCCTGTCTTTCCGGAAATAGATTTTGCAGCATCGCTATTTATAGGACTTACAAATCCGGCTCGTCCTATAAAAATGCCGGAACAGAGCGTCCGTTGCGGGTATGTATGAAAAGGCAAATCTATGTAAAGCACCAATTCGATAAGACCGATACCAGCGATACAAAGCGAAAGTGCAGACAACTGCGGAGTTATACCCGGATTCGCCGAAGGCGAAGTGCCCCGTGTTTTTCGGGAGACAAAATATTGTGGTAAATGAATAGGCGGCTGTTGGCGCCGGAAAAGTGAAGATTGAGAAAGGAGTCGAAAAATGCTACTGGACACAATCTTAGGCTGGTTTAGCATGGATATGGGCATTGACCTGGGTACTTGTACTACTCTGGTATGTGTCCGCGGCGAAGGTATTGTCCTTGACGAGCCCTCCGTCGTTGCGGTTCGCAAAGGGACCAATATTGTTCTGAACAATGGCGAAGCAGTCGGCCTGGTTGCGCGCGAAATGCTTGGCAAAACGCCCGGCTCAATTAGCGCAATAAGACCCCTCAAAGATGGCGTAATCAGTGACTTCGAAATTACCGAGGCGATGCTGAGCTATTTTATCCACAAAGTGCACGGCAGGGGCAACCTGGTCAGGCCCCGAGTGGTAATTGCCGTCCCGAGCGGAATAACGGCGGTTGAACGCCGGGCCGTCGTAGACAGCGCCGAACGTGCAGGCGCACGAAAGGTCTATCTCGTCGATGAGCCAATGGCGGCAGGCATCGGAGCTCAACTGCCAATCACAGACCCCACCGCCTCAATGATTGTCGACATCGGGGGCGGAACCACCGAAGTGGCCATAATGAGTCTGGCAGATATCGCCACCTCTGAATCAATCCGCATCGGAGGCGACGATATGGATGAAGCGGTAATCAATCACCTTAAAAGAACATACAACCTGCTTATCGGCGAGGCAAGGGCCGAGAAAGTCAAGATAGAAATCGGCTCTGCCGCCCCACTCGAGGAGGAGCTGACAATGGAGGTGGCCGGCAGAGACACCGTCTCGGGCCTGCCGAGAAAAATCGTTATAACGAGTGAGGAAATCCGTGACGCCCTCCGCGAGCCCATCGCTGCAATCATAGATACAGTTACGACAACGCTGGAAAGGACCCAGCCGGAACTGGCTGCCGATTTGATCGACAACGGCATGCACATCTGCGGCGGCGGCTCACTGCTGAGGGAAATGGATACCATACTGGCAAACGCAACCGGCTTGAAGGTTAATAGAGTCGAGGACCCGATGAGTTCCGTAGCCCGCGGTACCAGCGTTTATATGGAAAATCTGGAGTTGTGGAAGGATACAATGAGCAATGGCGAGCATGGATGGTAATGAAGAGAATTATCGATTAACAACTGAACATCATCGTGTCCCGTCGGAAACGGGGTGCGAATAACAAATATGGCGAGGGCGCAAAACAGAGTCTCAGAACGAATATTACTTACCTGGTTTATATTAACCGGGCTTATTTTCCTCTTTACCCCGCAGAACCTGACAAATAAATTTCAGTTCGCTTTTGCTCGCATTTTTCGTTTGCCTTTAAGTATCGGCAGAGGCATTTCTCTTTCGGCGCGTACGGAGCAGTCGTTTGCGGACGTTGTCAGCCGCAGTAAATACAACCGGCTGCGGAACCATCTTGCCAACATTACAGAATGGCTGGCTCAAGAGCGTCAAAAGGTCGAAAAGCTGTCGGGACTACACGATAGGGCTGTTTGGAAAGGCGTGAATTTCGTGTTGGCTGATGTCATCACCGCCTCCGGCAATTCGCATAATCGGCTTATTATCAACCGCGGCAAAAGCGACGGCCTGGCTAAGGGACAGTTCGTCCTCGGCGACTACAGTATCATCGGAACCATATCCGACGTTGACTCCCGCACGGCTCAGGTCAAGTTGTTTACAGACCCAACATCCAGAATAGCGGTAAAGATAGAAGGATTAAATATAGACAGGGTAATGCAGGGCAACGGCAACAATTCCGCCAGGGTCCAGTACCTCACGGCAAAGCACAAGGTTAAAATCGGCGTTGTTGTTTATGCCGGCAAAAAGCCGGGCTTTCTGGATGTCCCGATGATTATAGGGACGGTCGCCCAATGCAAAAGGGGCGCTGAAAATCCGCTGCTCTGGGACATAATTGTCAAACCTGCCTGCGACATAGAAAAGCTAAACGACGTAAACGTAATCATAATGAACCCGCAAGAGTAGCTGATGCCTCCGACTTCCTCCCCCGCGACTTCGGGAGGTCCCATTTTGCCTGCGCCTCGGCGGCTCACAAAACGGGATCTCGAACAAACAATCTGATTTCCCCCAAAAAAATCTTTTTTCTCTTGAAGTATGGCAAAAATCTGCTATGATACTTTTTATACGTTTTCCGGCTATCCGGGAGGTGGGTGGATAGCTAAAAGCGGCACTTTTAGCACCCCTCCCCCTGAATTGCCGTAATATAAGCGAGCTCTACAATGCGCAAATCGCAAAAATAGAAACATTTTTTAGGAGGCTAAAAATGGGTAACTTAAGAAAAACTTGTGGAATGTCAGAGCGGGCGGATATTACTGCCATAACGCACACTCAAACGCTTATGCGTGAGGGGAGCTGTAAGTTACTAACGCCTATTCTTGTATTGGCTGTCATCTGCCTTTTTGCTGTGCAAGCACAGGGGCAGTATGGCGGGGGCAGCGGGACGGCTGCGGAGCCGTATCTGATTTATGATGCAAACCAGCTAAACGCTATTGGCGCCAATCCCACCGACTGGGGCAAGCACTTTAAATTGATGGCAGATATCGATTTCGGCGGTTCAACGGGGACAGAATTCAATTTCATTGGTTATTCGGGGAAACCTTTCTCTGGAGTATTCGACGGAAACGGGCATTCCATCTACGAATTTGAGCCGGTAGACTCCTGTGTGTCCTGGCTGTCCGGCCTGTTCGGATATATATCAGCTAAAGGTAAGGTGAAGAACCTTACGTTGGTCAATCCCCGTGTACAGTGCTTGAATAGCTCCGATTATTTTTTCGGCGGTTTGCTGGTAGGCATTTTGAAAGGCAGAGTGACCAATTGCCATGTTATAGGTGGCTACATTGAAAAATATTTCCCACCCTGGCCGCGTAATACAACTTATGGAGACATCGGTGGACTGGTTGGGTATTTGACGGAGGATGCGGTTGTGTCTGAGTGCTCTGTTAAGGACACGACCGTTAAAGGTGATGACGCTGGCGGAGTGGCAGGATATAACTTCGGCACAATTCTAGATTGCGCTGTCAATAATATTAACATCTTTGGTGGTTGGCGGGTAGGCGGCATTATTAGTAAGAATCTCGGCACAGTGGAACGATGCTCAGCAGCGGGAGTTATAAGAGCTGAAGCGTACGCCGGGGGTATCGTTGGCGTTGCCGCTGGAGGTCCACCAGACTCCCCGTTTGACCCGGTGGTTCGCGAGTGTTATGCATCTTGTAGCGTTTTGTCGGATGATAATGCTGGAGGCCTGGCAGGCTCAGCCCTTAATAAATGTTTAATTATTGATTGTTATGCTACCGGTTCGGTTGACGGTCAAGCTCACACCGGCGGGTTGGTTTCCTGTTTTGGCAATTATCTTGGTGTGGTCCCCCAGGTCGTAAACTGCTACGCTGCTGCTTCTGTAACTGGCAGTAATAGAGGTGGCCTAATCAATCATACGCATCTGGATGGCGGACCCGTGATGGTTGTGAATTCTTTTTGGGATATTGAGACCAGTGGGCAGGCAATTAGTGCCGGCGGAACGGGCAAGACGACGGCGGAAATGCAGACAATGAGCACGTTTACCGATGCCGGCTGGGATTTCACCACGCCTGTCTGGACTATTGACGAGGGCGTCGATTATCCGCGGCTTTGGTGGGAGAATGCGCCCGGAGGGCCTATAACCATACCCTCATACGGTGGAGGCAGTGGAGAGCCGAACGACCCGTATCTAATTTTCGATGCAAACCAGATGAATGAAATTGGCGCCAATTCCAACGACTGGAACAAACACTTTAAGCTGATGGCAGATATCGACTTGGGCGTGTTTACCGGAACAAGTTTCAATATCATCGGAGAGCGTTATTATGACTCAGGATGGATAAAAAACCCTTTCACCGGCGTATTTGACGGCAGCGGCTATACAATCTCCAACTTCACCTACACCTCCACAGGGACAGATTTCATAGGACTTTTCGTGTACGTTGATGGAGAAAATGCAGAAATCAAAGACTTGGGATTGATTGGCCCTGATGTTGATGCGGGAACAGGATATTATGTTGGTTCGCTGGTTGGCTATTTAGTCAATGGAACAATCACTGACTGTTATGTTGAGGGCGGCAGCGTTTCGGGTGATTATCTTGTCGGCGGGCTGGTAGGAAGGAATCGTCGGTATGGCACAATCACCAATTGCTATTCAACCGGCAGCGTTTCGGGAGATTGGGGCGTCGGCGGGCTGGTGGGAGTAAACGGAGGAACAATCACCGACTGCTATGCCGATGGCGACAGCGTTTCGGGAAATTCAAGCGTTGGCAGACTGGTGGGAAGCAATACTGGCACAATCACCAACTGCCATTCAAGCGGCGATGTTTCGGGAGACGGGGCTGCCGGCGGACTGGTGGGAAGCAATACCGGCACAATCACCAACTGTTATGCTACCGGCAGCGTTTCAGGGTATAGGAGTGTCGGCGGGCTGGTGGGAACCAATTCTAGCATAATCACCAACTGCTACTCGACCACCAGCGTTTCGGGAGAAAGTCAAGTCGGTGGCTTAGTGGGGTCTAATGGCATTTATGGTCCGCCTCCTCCCGGCAGTGGTCATCGCTATGGTACGATATCCAACTGCCATTCGACTGGCAGCGTCGAGGGAACTACAGATGTCGGCGGACTGGTGGGATATGATTATTCAGGCGTTTATACCAGTTCTTTTTGGGATAATACCGTCAATCCATTGCTTACAGGCATCGGAAACACAGTCGATCCCAATGTAATAGGTGAGTCGACAGCGAACATGCAAACAGAGAGCACCTTTACAGATGCCGGCTGGGACTTCACCACGCCTGTCTGGACTATTGACGAGGGTGTAGATTATCCGCGGCTGTGGTGGGAGATATCGCCGGTGCTGCACGCCGAGCCGGAGATAACTTTAGGGACCAGCAACACTATTACCTGGGAGCCGGTACCTGGTGCCAATGATTACTACGCTGAGTGTGCTGCCGATGCCAACTTTACCAGTATCCTCTCTAACACCGGCTGGATTACAGAAACAAGCTATACATTTACCGGCCTGCAGTTAGGCCGGCGCTACTGGTATAGCGTAAAGGCCAGGAACTCAGCCGGCGTCGAGACCGGCTGGTCAAATGTGGAATCCTCCCTGCAGGGCACGCTTGCCGATATTGCCGATGCGATGGAGAGGATGCTTGACCCGGACACGCTGAAGAATAAGAATATGAAGAACGCTCTATTGAACAAGATAAATGCGGTGCAGGGGATGATTGCGGAGGGCTTCTACGCCGATGTGCTCGATAAACTTCAAAATGACATCCTGGCAAAGATGAATGGCTGTGCCGAGACCGGTGAGCCCGACAAAAACGACTGGATAATAACCTGTGAAGGACAAAGCGTGCTCTATCCCCTTGTCATAGAGACCATCGAGTATGTGAAGGGCCTTATGAACCAATGATAGCGTCGTAACATTAGCGCTAAAACCAAAGGGCTGTGAGTTTATTACTTGCGGCCCTTTTTATTGCGCATAGCAGGACTGCACGGGGGAAAAAGTTTTCGCCGTGGCCCTATAAAACCTCCCGCCCTTTCGCCAAACGCCCGCAATTGGCTTCTTAGAGGCCGTTTTGCGGCCATCTGGTTGAATTGAAGCCGCTTTTGCGGTATAATGCTATCAACATTCCAGGGATGGGGGGTAGTCAGCCAGAGGACTGAGGTTAAACGGGGTACTGCTCTGTCACGGTTGAATTTGTTAGTAATGTAAAACCACAATATATCGTTGGCATTCTTGGATTCCTGCTTTCGCAGGAATGACAAGTAACAGATTCAATCGTGAAGCAGGACTACTGCGAATCCAGGTAATCTTATTGCGAGGAGGGTGGCCGTTGAAAAAAGCGACAGCTAAAAGTTTTTGCGGTTTTTCCCTAAACCGCAGGGCCGTGATCGCTATGCTGCTGGTGAGAACCTTTGTGCTGAGTTGTATCATCAGTGCGGTTTACACAAAGGCCGACGGCCGGGTAACCTCACTCAGCGCCGCCGCCACCGAGCCGGATGCCGTCAGTCAGGCCGCTTTGAATCAATCTGAAATAAAAGCCGGGCCCGAACAATCCGGCGAATGGCAAACCATCCAAATGCGTGTAACCGCCTATTGCCCGTGCGAAAAATGCTGCGGCGAATATGCAGACGGCATAACGGCCTGCGGCCACAAAATACGGCCGGGAGATGCCTTCGTGGCGGCCGACAAACAATACTCCTTCGGCACCGAAATGCTCATCCCCGGCTACAAAAATGGACAGCCCGTAAAAGTCCTCGACAGGGGCGGCGCCATCCGTGGAGACCGCCTCGACGTATTCTTCCACTCCCACGAACAGGCTCTGAAATGGGGCGTTAAGCACCTCGACGTCAAAGTGCATCCGGGTCTCCAAACGCAATAAGGGGCGTTTGGAGGGGCATCGCAAATAATGCGGCCGACGAGAGAAAACAAACCAACAAAGAGAATACGGCCGAGGAACTTGAGAACATCGAAAAAACACTCCGGCTGGAGGTCAGCCGGAAACGATAACCGGCCATACTCTTACTACCTGGCCTGGGCGCAGCAATGCTGAGAAGAAAACGCTGAAATGCACCTCGAAATTACCAGATAATGACAAAAATGGGGGCAAAATAGGACGGCGTGTGAAATTTGATAATCACAGCTTTACCGGCTGTAAGTTTTAGTGTTCTTGAGCTTGTTTTTCACTTTTTTCGCTTTTTTCGTTCTTCTCGTTCTTTTCGTTTTTTTCGCGTTGAATTGCGTCGTACACTTCCCTGCGATGAACCGGTATCTCCCTGGGAGCTGTTATACCCAGACGAACCTTGTCCCCCCGGACATCGACGATGGTAATCTCGACGTTATCGCCGATCATAATAGACTCATCTTTTTGCCTGCTTAGAACCAACATTTTCAACTCCTTTTGTCGGCTGGTTTTACTATCTACGAAGAAATCCGGCCAATTGTTCGTCCGGCTGCTCGTCAAACGCTTTTATATGTCATTATCACATAACGACTTAGTCCCAAAACAGCGCCCAAGAGACAAACCTTGAACGCAACTATATTTTCGGCTAATTCCGAGACCGAAAATAATCATTTTTGCTTTTGTTTGGGCAGCGAAGATTAATTATTAGCCCTTTCGCGTATAACCACTTAAAACATATACACTTATCGAAGAGAGAAGACTTGAAAAAAGATGGATTAAATTTGCCGAATCCCGCATATTTGGCTTTTTTATGCGTGTTTTCGCCAATAAATATAGCGGACGGCCATCCAGTAGCCGGCAATCGAGCCTAAAGTGCCAAAAGCCACCATCTGCAGGGGTAATATGGCAATAACTGCATTAGAGAAAAAAGCTGCGGGGTGGTGCTCAACAAGATACTGTAATACATCTTGCTTGACGTAAATAGTTATAGCAAAGGCGGTTACCAAAGCGCTGGCAATTGTGGGCCAGATGTAGCTGACATTGAGAAATGCCTTGACTACGAAAGCAGCAAGCCCGAACGAGACTACTACGGCAAAAACAACTTGCCCGACAGCCGGCTGGGCCACAACTAACCTTCTTAATTGGTCGTCGAATACTCTAACATCCTGGGCGAATATCGTGATGCAGAATTGAGCTATCAAGACCGAGCCGACCAGCGCAACCGCTGTGTTTAAGTACATATTTGACCTGGAGTTAGATTTTCCTTCGCTCCCGGCCGGCTCAACTTTTCGCCTGGATATTTTCTGGGCTAACAGCACGCCGGCAAATCCGGCGGCGACAATCGCCAGCCAGAAAACCGGCTCCCATTTAAGGGTTGCAAAAAGTGCCTGCCGCTGTGCTGCGGCAGTGCGCTGCATCAGGCCGGTCATACTGCCGGAGCGTACAGCCCAGATGGCTAAGCCGGATGGTGCCGCCAGGATGCCGATTTCTCGACCGTAGGGCCAGGAGAGAAAATAGGCGATAAGGCCGGCCAAAAGTGCCAAAATCGCCAAAGTTATTGCGTCGCCGAGAGTTATAGTGCCGGTATGCAGGGACACAGCCCCTGACGGTTCAGGCGATGCTGCTAACGGCCAAGCCAAAATACCTATTAAAACGACTCCGGTGGCGACCGCAGCGGCGATTCTCAGTTTCATTAGCCAGGATAATTCCACGATTTAGCTCCCTTAATTAAGCCGGCGATAGAATAGCATCAAAACCAGACAAGGTCAATGAGAGTGTGAGAAATTCTTCGTATGGCGAGTTTCGAAATTCAGGGCTTCTCCTTCGGCTCCGCTCAGGACAGGGCTCAGAGAGGCGCTGGGTTTGAAATTGGGTTTGATTGGGTTTGTTTTCCCCGCGTCTGCGAAGTGGTACATTTTCATATTCCTTTGTTGAATAGAAGTTTAAGTTCATTCTGGCTTTTCGGAAATTGGGTTTGTTTTGGCTTTGTTTTTTTGGGCTGCGAAAGCGTCGTTTTTTCTGTAATCCTTTGTTATAAGTGAGTTTACATTCATTTGTGCTTTTCGGAAATTGGGTTTGATTGGGTTTGTTTTCACCAAGTGTCCAATTGGCAATATTTTCATAAACCACTGTATGAATAGACTTTACGTTCATTAGGGCATCCAGAAAATTGGCTTTGTTTTGCATAAAAAGGTGCGATTTGTCGAGGATTCTCGACAGATGTAGAGGACCGAGGACCCGGCACGAAGAATATTTCTTTAATCGCGGATTGCGCTGATTAAACGGATTTTTTAGCCATAAAGCCACTAAGGCAAAAAGAAACAGAGTAATAGAGGGAATCTCAAGAACCTTTTGGCTGTGTGGGCCGGTGGATTTTGGGGGGTTACGGCGGTTTGCGAGTATACCTACGGCACAAGTTTGTGCTTCGGTGGCCATTATAAGTCCTCCGAATTTACGATTGACGATTGACGATTGACGGTGGACGATTGACGGTGGACGATTGACTATTCACGTATTCACGAACCACCATTCACTAACAACTAAATTTGACTTGGACCTGCTGGCCCTAAAGACCTTGCCACACTGTGGCTTACAGATATGCAATCTGAAATGTTTAGTTATCTCCGCCTACTGGCGTCTGGCGTTTACCTGCTGGCCCCTAAGGGGCAGGCAAAACATTCGGGTATTTTAACAGAAATCCAAACAAAAGTCAACTAAAAAACGGCAAAAAGATTAGCCACAGGGGATTAGTTAATTAGCGGATTAGTGGATTGGTTAATTGGTGCTGGTTACGGGTTGCGAGTTACGAGTTACGAGTTGTG
>JAUWBI010000012.1 GCA_030601745.1 Phycisphaerae bacterium | reverse complement strand
AAGTGCCTACCAGCCGTGCCAGAGCCATTCGCCGCGTTGCGTCGCAACGGGCGGCTCGGCAGGAAGTGAACTAAAGTTGGATTCTCGATGCTCATGATTGGTAATTCCCCTAAGGGTTTTCCGTTTCGCTCCAAGACTATTTACGAACAATGATTTTTGGCGTGTATCTGCTGATACGAAAACGTGCGGTTCTCCGCTATATCTGGCGCCCCCCACAGGGAAAGGGACAAGCTACTGGCGGGTATTTTAACAGAAATTCAAACAAAAGTCAACTAAAAAACGAATAAAAAGAATTCTAACGCAAAGAAATATAGCCACGAATTGACACGGATTAACACGAAGTTTTTTTGTACGGAGATAGAAGTATATAAGTATATGCATATATACTAATGTAGTGCTTTAAGGGTCATGGTTTTTTGCCACTAAGGCACAAAGACACGAAGAAATAGTTAATCGCGGATTGCGCGAATTTACGCGGTTTTTTTTTGCCAGCCGGTGCGGACTTGGCAGCGGCTTTCTCGATACCAGTATCTGTGAAGCCTGCGGCCAGCGTCCGCTGGGCCATCAGAGATGGCCTGCATAAGAATATGCAGGCCAGCAAAAGAGGGATTCTTTATTAACCGCGGATACCTATGGCATAAGTTTACACCCCCACTATAGTGAGATAACGCTTCGCTATCTCACGGGGCAAGCAGATTTAACGGATAAGAACCATACTAATTCTGTCTTTGTTAGCAAAAACGCCAAAAAAGCACTTTTTTGGTCATCCTGAGCGAAGCCTGCCCTGAGCAAAGCAGAAGGGTCGAACGAGTCTATTACAAAAAAATCTTTTTTGGTCATATCCTGAGCATCGCCCGCGGTTGTTTAGCCCCTAACTCTGCCAAGGGTTGTTTTTCCCACAGCCATGTTACGTATGTTGTACATGTAACCATATATCCAAGGGTCTCCACCATAACCCCCACCCCAATCTTTAATTTTTAGCCCCAGCCTCCAGGCTTGGCGAACATTACTTCTTTATTCCTCGCTTTCAACTATTTCATCCTCTGTCGGCAATTCTATCGGCTCCTTACCATGTATTTGAGAATGGCAATCACTACACAAAACCATTATATTCTCTGGAACAGATTTGCCTCCGTCTGCATACCTTACCTTATGATGATATTCTGGCTCTTTGTAATCTTTGAAAGACTTGCTACAACAACGCTCACAACTTTGTCGTTCAGCAAAAATGGCTATTTTCGTCTCGTCAGAAATCTGACGTCTCTCATCAATTTCTTCTAGGTTATTCCTTTTTAAAAATTCCTGCAGCAATATGTTTTTCCGCAAAGCCACAATCTTTTCTGACCATCCACCGCGAATGTTATCGTAGAATCTCTGGTAATTTATGTTAGAGTTTCTAAAGTCTTCAGAATACACCTTTGCGTGGAAATCTTTTATAAACTTCCTGATTAACTCCTCTTTACTCTGAAGAGAGTAGCCGATCCTAAGTTCACGAACGAGGCTGTAAACAGAGAGCACCCAAGCGTGTTTTTCGAGATATTTATAGTCACCAGGATCAGGAGGAAAACATTTGGCCAGAAGATTTAAGACACTCTTGGCGTTTTCATAATCCTTGTCTTCTTTGGGCATTTCTCTGTGACTATCAAAGAAATCGTATAATTCTTTCGAGCCGCACTGTTTAATCCCGAACTTTTCGCAAAAAAGCACTCTCGCAGCATCCGGGTATACCCCATACCTTTCTTTGTATACACCTATCGATTTGCTCATAAACGGATGACGGGCAATTTCCCTCATTCTCTCAACTATTGTTCCGGGTTTTGCATTTAGTCTCTCACCCAGTTGCAATGGTTTGCCGCGTTGCAATCTAGAAAAAATTAGCCTGACCCGCTCGTCATCATAGTCTTCCATTACCCAAAAATTTAGTTTGTAGTTGAGGAACGCTTCTCTTTGTTGGTCGCTGATGGGGTTTTCGTCATTGAAAGTTTTCCCGTGATTACCCCTGCCGGAGAATTTCTTGTTCAGCTTTAGCTTGTTGTCATGAAACTTTAGTATTGCATTGAATCTTTGCTGGCCATCAACAACATAATAACGGTCTTCGTTAGATTTGTAGTTCAGAAAGAAAAGGGGCATTGGTTCTCCTTTAAGGATAGTGTCTATTAAGCATTGATTATCCTCGTTAGACCACGCATTGGCAGGCCTTTGATATGTGGAGTCAACTTTATATTTGTGACGCTCATTTATAACTTTTTGAACAGTTGCCATTCTTGCTCCTTTAAAAACAGTTAAATAATCTGGGATTTCCCATTTACTTGCCAGCAATTTATCTAACTAAAAACAGAACTGAAATGACCTCGCCGGATTCTGGTCTCCTCTTTTGTTCTTACAGTTCTTCCGGTTTCCTAAAATAATCCCTAGCGATCTTTTCACCATAATGTTTATTCATTTCCTTGGCAAAATCCATATACTCAAGTATGAATTTATTGTATACATTCCTGCAATCCGTATAGTTTGATTTTATGTTTACGGCAATTCCCTCCGAGCCTATTTCTTTAATTTGCTTAACCGGCTTACAAATCAAATGCTCGTTGCACAGATTCACAATAGACTCGAACCATTTGATAAGAAGTGACAAGTTTTCCTTGGTTATGGGCAACGTTCCCATCGCATTACTGAATACACCCAAAGCATTCTCAAAATCGTCGGTCGAAGCTAATATCTGGTGAAATCTTGTATCTTTACTGTTACTTTGCAAATCTTTTAAAACATGCGGAATAGTATCACAATAATCTATCTTTATAAGTTCACCAAACCTGTTAGCGAACTTATCAAATTCCTTAAAATATTTCTTAGCAAGAAAATGATGCCTTTTTGCCATTATCACTTTCTTAGACAATCTTATAAATGGTTCTCCAAAAACCCCATATCCGTTTACAACTACAATCAGCGCAACCAACACTACCACAATACTTCGAAACATGATGGGCGGGAAGAGATTGTGCGCCGTTATTATGACTATCAAAAGTCCGACAAGGACACCAATTATCGATAGCATGTGCCCCATTTCTTTACCTTTTGATTTCTGATCCGTGCTTTTTTCGCCCTTATTAATTGCACGGTATGTCATACTCAGATAATCCCCTCTTAGATTTTCTTTTCCCGCTTAGTAATTTTTGGTTTTCAGCCTACACAATACCCTAAACCGCAATTCCCGCCAAAAGAAAAAAAACCATTAACAACTCGGTTTTTCCTTTACCCACTTAGGAGGCTCTTTTTTGGCACGGCCCTTGAGCTTATATCCGTAGTAAATTGGCCACAACACCGTAATAGTGAAGCAAATCGCACCCCAAACCATTAGCACGCAGCGAGCTTCCGTTATCGAGACATCTGCATTTTCCTTCGAAGTCAGAAAGAAAACCGAAATCGTCACCCCGACTATAGCACCAATAAAAGCCCACCAAAAGACTTTAATTATTTCGGGCGGCGTACAATAGGGTATTTTTAGGAACTTATATTTATCAACAAATATCTCTGCACTTCGAGGCCAACCGTTAAGCATATACTGAGTAATATCTAAGCACGGGTCCGAATCCAATTTTGCAAGTTGGAGGGTGATATCGCGAAAATTAAAGCCGAGGGCAAGAGAGTAAACTGCCCCGAGAAGCAGAAGAAATAACACGCTCAATGTCCCAATCGTAAATCCAACCACCTCATCATCCTTGACAAACTCTCTAACCAGCCAAACGAAGCCTCCTAAGGCGGGAGCTAAAATCGCAATATAGCGTAGAATCTCCTGCTCTCTATGACGTAGGGCTTCAAGCAACGTCTTATGCACACTTTCCAATATTTTCCGTTGGGCCTCATCAGGCTTGGTCATTTTTTTTAACTCTTCTTCTGGCATGATTTATTACCCTGTTTTTAACGATTAGGCACCTTCAAAACACGGTATACAAAATCACAATTCCCGTCAACAAAATACTATTCACTAAATACCAACGACTAAAACCTAACGGCAACTCTCTCGCACTAAGCTGTGTCAATGCTACTTCGCCAAACGCGTGCTGGCGAGGCACCAAACCCTCAATTCCCGCCCAATTTATCCGACGATCAACAAAGCTATGTAGGGAATAAGAATGAACACAAAGATGAATATCTTGTATAGTCCGATGAACGAGTATATCGCCACGTTGAAGGTTTCTCTGGAGATGGAGAACCATTTGCTGTGTATTCGGTAGACCCAGTCTCCGGCACAGACACAGATCAGCGACGAGAGAGCCAGCAATGCTACGTTCAGAATCGTACACCACATTAAAAATGCTGTGATACTGTCGATATCCATGATATTTCTCCTTTATCTTTCTGCATCCAACAATGATTATACAGTTTGCATAAAACGCCAAACATTTTCGAATCTCTTATTTCGCTGTAATCTTCAAGATGCTCGCATCACGCATTTAGTTATTGTTGATGAAGCATTGATCTGACAGGTGCTGTTATCATTCAAGGGATAAAATAACAGAAAGGAAGGGAAAAGGCAAAGGGAAAAATGGAAAAATAGGGACCGGGGGGTAGGGTTTAGGGGTCAATTTTTAGTTTTTAGTGCTTAGTTTTGAGTAGGTCGGCGGTGTGATTTGTCAAACCCAAGTTTCAAACTGTTGAAATTCGAAAGGATTTATGATATTGTATATGATTGAAAGGAGCAGGTGTGTTTGAAGGCACCGTAATATGGTAAATTTCATCCAACCACAACGACTCAAGAGTCAGGTCTTGAGTAACGCCGTCTTTAGTCGGCTATATTGATAAGAAGTGGAATTAATAATCTATCAGGAGGCAATGAATGATGGTCAGAAAAATTGTACTTAGTGTGTTGCTGATTTGCGCTGCTGCGTTTGCAGCAGTCACACAAGGTGCGATACCGCCAAATTACAGCGCTTATACGCTCAATCCGGAGTACACCGGCGAGCCTTTAGTCTTGGGCTGGGCCGAGCAGCGCATTGAAGAGAAGCTCGGTCGCGGCATGGTGGCTGTGCCGAGCGGCCAGGGCAAGGTTTACCTGGGCTGGCGGCTGCTCAAGGCCGACCCCGAAAGCATCGCCTTCAACGTTTACCGCTCCACCACCGGCGGCAAGCCCCGCCCTTCGGAAGGGCTGGGCAAGGCGGTGAAGCTGAACGCCGAACCTCTCCGGAAGACCACGGACTTCGTGGATGCCAACCCACCCATAGACCGCGAGAACGCCTGGTGGGTGAGGCCTGTGCTGAATGGTAAGGAGCAGGAAGCTTCCGGCCGAGCAGTGCTTCCGGCGAACCCACCTGAGCGGCAATACAAGTCATTCAATGTGCAAGACGACATATCGACTCGATCGATTCACAAGATAGGAATCGGTGATCTGGACGGCGATGGGGAATATGATTTCGTCATCAAGCGCCCCGGGGGGGCTGTGGATCCGGGCAGGGTGCGCCGAAGTCCAGACACTTTCAAAGTGGAGGCTTACAAAAGCGACGGCACCTTCATGTGGCGCAAGGACCTGGGCTGGTCTATTGAGTTGGGCACCTGGTACTCGCCAATGGTGGTCTATGACTTCAATGGCGACGGCAAAGCCTGTGTGGCCCTGAAGACAGGGGAGGGCGATCCCCGCAACGAAAACGGCCAGGTCCTGACGGGACCGGAATACTGCTCAGTCTGGGACGGCGAGACCGGCGAGGAGATCGCCAGGGTGGATTGGATTCCACGAGGCAAACCCAGTGACTGGGGAGACAATGAAGGCAACCGCATGAACCGTAATATGATGGGCGTGGCCTATCTCGACGGCAAGACGCCCAGTCTGTTGGTGATTCGCGGCATCTACGGACTGATGAAGGTGGACGCCTGGTATTTGCGCGATAAGCAACTCCATAAGGCTTGGAGCTGGTCCAACCAGACGTCTGGTTGGAAATATCAAGGCCAAGGCCAGCATTCCATCCACGTAGCCGACATCGATGGCGACGGTTGTGACGAGATATTAAATGGCTCGATAGCGATAGACAACGACGGTCGGATTATGTGGAGTACCGGGCTGGGACATGGGGACCGATTCTACGTTACGGATGTGGATCCTGATCGCCCCGGCCTGGAGGTGTGGTATAGCTACGAGGACCCACATCCTCAAAACGGGGTCAGCCTGTGGGATGCTCGCACCGGAGATCTCATATTTGGCACCAGGGAGGAGACCCGCGATAACCAAATAAGACGAGTCCTTACCGCCGATATCGACCCGTCCAGCCCAGGCATGGAATGCTGGGGGGACAAGTTTTTCTTCTCGGCTAAGGGCAAAAGCCTGGGCAGTGACGTCCCGCCCCGGAACGGACTGGTCTGGTGGGATGCCGATCTACTGCGGGAGCTCGAGAACAGGGGGACCGTTTCCAAATGGCGAGGCCCCGTATTGACCAGGGGCATCCAAGGCAGCGTGATGGCTTGGGCGGATATCCTTGGCGACTGGCGCGAGGAGATCGTCACTTATGTCCGTGGCGAGTTGCGCATCTACACGACCGTCATCCCGGCAGTCGATCGCCGTGTTTGCCTGATGCAGGACCCCCTCTACCGGCTCGATGTGGCTTTCAAGGCGATGGGCTACGACCAGCCCCCCATGACCAGCTACTATCTCGGCGTCAGCGGCGCCGACTCGTCCAAGGCCACACCCATTATTCAGAAGACCGCCCAGCCGGCAAAGCCGAAGGCTACTATATCAACACCGTCCCCAACGACAGACCCCTCTTCGGCAACATTGACGGCGAGGTCCTCGAAAACTAATTGAAAGATGCGGTTTTCAGAACATTGAGCAAAAGTGTGCCGACTTCTTTGCGAAGTATACTATAGCACAAAAACCTCTCGCCAATTTCACGACAGACACGCGGCAACAGACACGCCTGTCAGAAGCGTGCGTATCCGCATCCGCCTAAAGCACCGGAGTTGTTCTTGACCCGCTGGCTTATTTTGTATTTAATATAGTTGGTTGTGCGGGAAAAAATGTAAATTAAGAAGATGCAAAGACACGAAAGTTGGTGGTAGCTAAAATGAAAATCAGTAAGCGAGCCCAGGATGTGCCGGCCTCGGCGACAATAGCCGTTACCTCGCGAGCCCAGGAATTAAAGGCGCAAGGCGTGGACGTAATCGGTTTCGGTGCGGGAGCCCCGGATTTTGACACACCCGACTATATCAAAGATGCTGCTGTAGAGGCGCTGAAGGCAGGTAAAACAAAATACACCGCCGCCGCCGGCATAGTCGAGCTTAGGACCGCCATTGCCGCCAAACTCAAAAATGAAAATGGTCTTGAATACACCCCCGACCAGGTCATCGTCAACATCGGCGGCAAACACTCGGTTTACGAGGCAATGCAGGCAGTCCTCGACCCCGGCGATGAGGTTATTCTGCCCACACCATTTTGGGTAACATATCCGGAGGCAATAAAGCTTGCCTGTGCTGCGCCCAAAATCATTCAAACCGATAAAAATACCGGCTACAAAATTACGCCGTCCCAGCTAAAAGAGGCCATCACGGAAAAGACCGCTATGCTGTTAATTAATTCACCAAATAATCCGGGCGGTTTCACTTATACGCCTCAAGAGCTGAAAGCAATTGCAAAGGTTCTTGAAGGAACAGAGGTGTACGTGCTTTCAGATGAAATCTATGAAAAGCTAATCTACGGCGACACGAAATTTGTGAGCTTCGCTTCACTAAGCGAAGATGCCTACAACAGGACACTGACTCTCAACGGGTTCAGCAAGGCCTTCTCTATGACCGGCTGGCGCCTCGGATATACGGCAGGGCCGCTCGAAGTTATAAAGGCAATGGGGCGGCTTCAATCCCATATGACTTCAAATCCTGTAACCTTCGGCCAGTATGCCGCAATTGCTGCCTTGGGCGAGCCGGCCGACGAGGCCATAGAAAATATGAGGATAGAGTTCGAGCGCCGAGGCAAATATATGGCCCAGCGACTAAACAGAATCCAGGGCATCGTTTGCACCGAACCTACCGGAGCTTTTTACTGTTTTCCTGATGTTTCGAGCCATTATGGCCGAAATATTAACGGCGTAAAAATAAATGGCAGTATGGACTTCGCAAAAGCCCTTCTCGAACAGGCCAATGTTGCACTGGTTCCGGGCCTGCCGTTTGGCTGTGACAACAATGTCAGGTTAAGTTTTGCCTGCTCGCTCGAACAAATTACTAAAGGGCTGGATAGACTACAAGAATGGCTGAGTCAATAGAAATCGAAAAACGCAGTGCATTATCCGGCTGGCCGATGATTCTCGGCTGGCTGGCAATGCTCATCTTCGCCTTCCACGCATCTACGCGTATGGTCGGTGCCGGCGATACCTGGGTCGCAATGGCCTGCGGCCGACACTTTATCAACCACGGCGTAGATACCGTCGAACCCTTCAGTGCAAACTCACACAAGGCAGGCCCAACCGAGGAAGAAATCAAAACCTGGCCAAAATGGGCACAGTGGCTCACAGATAAAGTTGGCCTTGAGACGGTTAAGAAGTGGCATCCTACCGGCTGGATAAACCAGAACTGGCTCACACACGTTATTTTTTACTCCCTGGTACCTGAAGCTTCCTACGAAGGCGGCACAACTTTTTCTTCCAATGCCCTCGTTTACTGGAAGTTTGCCATTTATATACTTACCGTTATTTGTGTTTATTATACAGGCAGACTTTTAGGCGCACATCCGGCTCTCTGTGCCATCTTCGCCTGCTTCGCAATGTTCGTAGGCCGCTCATTCTTTGACGTCCGACCCGCTGGTTTCTCAAACCTGCTCGTAGCTGCCTTTTTGCTTATACTTGTTCTTACAACCTATCGAAACGCATTATATATCTGGCTCATCATCCCCCTAACTGTCTTCTGGTGCAATGTCCACGGCGGATACATTTACGCTTTCATAATGCTTATGCCGTTCATTACGTGGCATATATTAATGATATTGCCCAGAAGATGGACTGTATCACTCTACAGTATTCTGGCGTGGGTGGTGCTTTACGCAATGGCGTACAAGTTTTTGAAGCATGACTATCTTTCACCCATTCAACCGACTTCCGACTGGTTTTTCTGGGTCTTGCTCATGTCCGTCGCCGCAAGCATTGCAATAGCGGCTTACAAAGAAGTTAAGAATGAAGCATTCTATGCTTATCATATTATCATTTCACCCATCCTTTTTTTATGTCTTTTACCAAGATTTTTCCCCTCAATCCCGTTAAACATTCACCCTTATCAGCGGAATATTCTTGAGATATATGTTAGCGGTTCACGGTGGGCCTTTCTTGCAGCTTTCTTCTTATTGACAGGTTTGGCCCTCGTGGTAATGTTCTTGAAGAACAAACTTGTCCGTATAAAGCTAAAAGGGGTATATCACACAATCGCCGCCGGCTTCGTCGCTTTTCTGGCCGTGATTTTATTCAACCCCTTTCATTTAACGAACCTCACTCACACCTTCGTCATCAGCGTCAGCAAACACGCCGAGAGATGGCGCGACGTCAACGAGTGGCACCGGGCCTTCGAATGGACCAATCCCGTCGGTGAGGAAGAGCCTTTTTTAATAATGTATATTATTGCCTGGCTGGTTCTTCTGATTTGGGCTGTTGTTATCTTGATATCGACTTCTCGCTTTTTTAGCCGACTCCCCAAGCGGAAAGCAAAAAGTCCTGACGGGTATCAATGGCCTCAGATTGACATAGCTCTGATGATTATTGCCGCTTTGACTATTTATATGGCCATTTGTTCCCGCAGATTTATACCCATAGCTGCTATTGCTGCCTGCCCGATTATGGCAATGTTTATTGACCAGATGGTTTGTTCAATTTCAGCCAGGCGTAATTTCCGCACACAAAATCTTCTCTCCGTTAGCCCGATGCCGCACAATCTTCAATTGTTTTTTATTGTTGCCGGCGCCGGGGCGGTTTTAACTTTCGGCTTATGGTGGGGGCTCAAGTTTAAGCGTATTTATCTCGACGCCTGGCCCACTGATACAAAATTAAATTCTGTCTTTATACGTATGACCGCCTCCGATGCCAAACCCTTCTACGCCCTTAAGTTTATAAAAGACAACAAGTTAGAAGGGAAAATGTTCAACTACTGGACTGAAGGCGGCTTTATCGCCTGGGGGCAGCAGCCTGACCCGAACACCGGACGAACTCCATTACAATTATTTATGGACGGCAGAGCACAGGCGGCTTATGACCGCCAGGCTTATGAACTCTGGTCGACCATTATCTCTGGAGGCCCAATTGTCCGAAATGCCAAGATGATGAGAGGCGTCTTGACTACCTTGACCGCCGCCGAATACACCGAAATCGGCCGGTGGGTGGATAAACAGCTAAGAAAACGCGAGGTCTGGGTCGTCTTAATGCCCTCAGCGGCCTATACTGATTCCCGGAAAACTTCATATCACTTCGTAAGAGGCCTTGAACATAATCCCAATTGGCTCCTTGTTTTCTATAATAACAAGCAAAAACTGTTCGTCGATGCAAGAACTCCTCGCGGCAGGGAACTTTTCGATGGCATAAGGGAACTTTTCGATGGCATATCTAACGGCAAGATACTCTACCCCGATGATTTCTCCAAAAACCTTACCCTTGCTCATAATTTGTTCTTGTTTGCTGGCAATGATAAGACCAAAAGGAAACAGGCACTTGACTTCGCCATCGAAGCTTTCGAATCAAACAAATCGCAGACTCCAATACAGGAAATAATATATGTTGGGTCGAGGAGATTCCCTGAGCTAAGGCCTCGTATTAATGAGTTTTGCAAAAATTATTTTGACGACTTTACACAAAATAAGGACTCTTACGTCAAAGAAGACGGATATTTCCACAGAATCGTAGCCGCTTTGAATGCAGGCGGTTATTTGCGGGCGGTCGCCGATAAGCAGAAAAACACTGAACTTGTGCGATCTTATGACGCCAAAATGAAAGAATACAAAAGTGAACAAATACGGCTGCTTAAAAACAAAAGGTGGTAACCAACGAGCGACGAGTGACGAGCGACGAACGACGAATTCTATCAGCGTTTTTTTCCCCTGCTATAATGAACAGGACAATGTAACCCGCACCGTCGAACAGGCGCTCGCCGTCCTGGAAAAAGCGGGCGCTGACTTTGAAGTAATTATTGTTGACGATGGCAGTTCCGACGCCACCGGCCAAATCGCGGACGAAATCGCCAGCCGAGACAGCAGGGTAAAAGTGGTGCACCATCCCGCTAATCTTGGTTACGGAGCCGCCTTGAAATCCGGCTTTAATGCAGCGACAAAAGAGCTTGTCTTTTACACCGACGGCGACGGCCAGTTCGACATCAGCGAAATGCCCCCGTTGCTGCCGTTGATAAGCCAATATGATATTATTAGCTGCTACCGGCTGAACCGTCAGGACTCTCTTGTACGCAAAATCAACGCTTGGTGTTGGACAAAACTGGTTTGCTTGCTGTTCGGTATGAAAATCCGCGATATCGATTGTGCCTTCAAATTATACAGAAGGGAAATCTTTGATAATATTAAGCTCTCAAGTGCCGGAGCTTTGATTGATGCTGAAATTCTGGCTCGGGCCATCCGCAGAGGATATACCGTTACTCAAAAAGGCGTACATCATTACGCGCGAATGGCCGGCGAACAAACCGGCGCAGACTTGCGAGTAATTCTTCGGGCGTTCAAAGAGCTATTTAAATTAAAATCTGAAATTCGAAATACGAAATCCGAAACAAATACGAAATTCTAATGTTCAAATTTTCAAAACTGACACGAAGTGTCATTACGAGCGCAGCGAAGCAATCTAAAACCTGACGGATGAGATTGCCGCGCCCTCACTCCGTTCGGGCTCGCAATGACATGTTACGTTTCGGTCATTTGAATTTTGGTCATTCGATATTGTTTCGAATTTCGAAATTCGATATTCGAATTTTGTTAGTGATATGAACGACGCAAAAGTCAATCTGTTCATCTACGGCTCGCTGCGCGACCGCAGAATCTTCCAATCGGTCAGCGGACTGAGTTTTACCAGAAAACCCTCTAAAGTTAGCGACAAGACTCTTTTTGCCGAACCGGCCCTGCTCCCGCACTATCGAAAAGTCAGCCCCGACAATGTCTATTTCTACGCAGTTCCGGCACCATCTTCAAGAATCGACGGCTTTATAATCTACGATGTCCCTGCCTGGGCAATGGACGAAGTCGACAGGTATGAAGGAAAACGCTACGACAGAGAGACCGTGCAGGTCAACACTGCAAATGGTCTCGTCGAAACCCAGGCTTACCTGGCGACTCACGAGTCAATGAAAAAACATTTCGGCGACAGGTTCCACGTTAATCTGATACACGAGCTTTGGCTGCGAAAACGCATTGAGAAATTTATTAAAAGGCGCACTCGGCCAGGCGAACGAACGGCAGACGCCGAATTGGAACGCCGGGCTGACAGAGAGCTGCTCGCAACCACCGAACGCGACCTTGTTATGAGCCATTATCACACCGATGCCGTTAGCGATTATTATCTTGAGCACGAGCTCGACCGCCCACGCCCGAGCATAAAACATTTATACGACGACCCCCACGCCAGGCCGTTCATTAAAAATTATTTGACTTTAGTTGTAAAACAGGTCCTGCTCAATCAGCTCGACGAAAGAATCCGGGCGCGATATCGCTTTGAGCTTGAGCATATGCGTACTTCAGAGAGATATTTCAAACGCTCGGTTAGTCTTCTTATGGCCTTGCAAATGATAAATGCAAACAGCAGGACAGTTGATTTGATTATTGAAAAATGTCTTCAAACGATGCCCTATGAAAAATACGACCTCATCGACTACGTCAAATACGCCGTTCAGGCCGCAAGGAGTATGTTTCACACTCGTGTCGCACGGGCATATCTGGAACGCATTCGTTCGAATTTTCAGCCGGGCGTCGTCCCGCTCGGAATTGAAATCGAGTTGAGCAACCTCGGCCCCGCAGCCGTTGAGCCCCAAAAAAGTATACAAAAAAGGACCGACCCGATATATGACGGCTTTAAGTATTTCTGTGATTTTCGCCTCGATGTCTTGTCCTGGAAACTCGGTGGATATATCGACGACCACACCGGCTCGACCGACCAGGCACGCCGCTCCGGCTTTCTCGAGCTTGCACCCGGAAGACTGAACATCGCCGGAGAGCTGTCTCGACCCGCAACCGCAGACCCCTGGCTACTTAATCAGTTGATAAACGCGATAGTCAATTTCTATGACGTTCGCCCGCACAGTTTGCATTTGTCTTTACAACTTCGAAGAAATCAGATCGGCAAGCAAAAAATTCTGCCTTTAGGTTTTGTCAAGTGCCTGCTTGTCCTCGGCGGAGGCCCCGAACTAAAGGGCACCGGAAGACTCTGGGTTTCAAGAATGGGCTATGATGAGATAACACAGTACGGCTACGGTGAAGAGCTCGTCTTTGCCAGAACAAGCAAACGCAAATGGTATCTCGGCGGAGACGAAATTGCAGACAAGCCCCCGGCACAGGCAATCACCTATGTCCAGCAGTATAAATTTATTCGTCTGGAAAAGCGTGCCAATTATGAGCCGTTAATCTTGTGTCTTAAGGGCCTACAGTTGGCCTACAATCCCGCCGATTATTTAAGTGCCGAGCAATTAAAAGTCAGCAGAAAATTACGCCGACAATACCAGGAATTAAAAAAATGGGCCGCCGAACCTACGGAAATCGGTCCGCAAACGATAAGCAAATTTTTGAATACCGTCCAAAATGGCCTGATGAATGAAGGCCACCGCCGTCCCGCCCACAAACTGCACTACATTGATTGGGCACTAAGCGCCATCGACGTACAACTGCGTATGTTCAACAAACAGCTCAAAAAATCGCCCAGCGTTTCTTAGCTGGTTTGCTTTGCGCTTTTAACGTTCAGCCGGTATATTTTTTTTCTTTTTAACTTGCCTATCGCAAACCTGGCCACCTCACTATGGTCAAATGCCATATCTTTCGGCAATTTCTCTATATCGAACCATCGCACCTCTGCTGCATCGTCACCGGCTTTTATCTTATTCAGTCCTTCTGTCGCAATGCCCATATATACTATTGTAATCTGTCTGCCCCTCGGGTCCCGCCCCACATTGCCGTAGGTACGCATCTGTTCCAGCGTTACATTTACCAGTCCCGTCTCTTCCGCCAATTCCCTGGCGATAGCATCTTCAAGCTCCTCATCAATCTCCAGGAATCCGCCGGGCAACGACCACTTCCCTTTGAATGGCTCATTTCCACGATTGACTAACAGCAGTTTGACTCCTGTTTTGAAAAAGCCAAAGACAACAGCATCAACGCTGACCATCGGCCTCGGCCAATCATAAATGTACTTCCCTTTTTTAGCCATAGTTCATAAATCCGCCTCAAAATCGAATATCAAAGTGGCAAATAAAAATTCAAAAATGATGCTAAATGTCATTGCGAGCCCGAACCCCTGCTTTTGCAGAGGCAAGCTTGCACCCGCGCAAGCGGGTGTGAGGGCGTGGCAATCTCAAACCTAACCTATAAGATTGCTTCGGTCACTTCGCTCCCTCGCAATGACATTTTGCATTTTAATATGTAATTTTGCTTTTTGCATTTTAATTTTTAATTTTCTTATACCAATTGCTCAAAATCTCTTTTTTGCTTACAATGACATGGGTATGAGCCTTTCAAAGAAGATTTCCGGCAAATACATCAAAACCGTTCCGCTAAAGCTCAACAATGGCTGGAGCGGCAGGGCGGTACTGTCCGCTACGTCTGCCGGGAACTTTTCCAGAACCGACTGGACCGATTGTCTCGCGCAGCCTGAGCTGCTATTCGAAAATGTCGAAAAAATCCTGAAAACAGAAGGCCGAAACTGTGTCGCTGTGAAAAATCTTACAATAGCAGACAACCGGCTAAAAGTCGTTATCAAACGCCATCACCCCCAGGCCGGTTTGCGCCAATTCTTCCGTTCGTTTCGACCCGGCAAAGCGCTGCGAAACTTCAAAACCGCTCTCGAATTACTTAGCTGTGGCATCCCAGTAGCAGCTCCCTTTGTAGCTTTGCACCAAAAACGAAACTTACTTACCAGACAGAGTATTTACATTACCGAATATTTCGAAAACAGCTCTGAACTTTACACTTTTTCTTCTGAACGATTGTCGAAGGCCCAGACAGGGCAGTTCGAACTAAAAAAAGAGTTTTCTCATCAGCTCGCTGCTATACTTGCATCATTGCACAAAAACGGTCTATGGCACAGAGATTCAAAAGCCAGCAATTTTATCGTTACTAAAGGCACCGAAAATAAATATAGAATATTGCTCGCCGATATGGACGGAATAAAGCGCTATTTCCTGCGCCGCAGAAGCAGCCAATTTCGCTCATTGTGGCAGCTCGCCGCCTCGACGCTCCCTGTATCTGTTATTAACCGAACAGATTACTTGCGGACCTTTACAGCTTATTGTAATCTTGTCGGCCTTGAGTTTTCGCAGCGCCGCCCGATTTACCGTGAGCTCGCAACCCGGGCCAAAAAAAAATCAAAAATCAAAAATCAAATGTCAAAATGACAAATCAAAAATTAAAAATTTCAAAAAAGTTTTGCATTTTAATATGTAATTTTGCATTTTACATTTTAATCTTTGCACTTTTTTATTATGTCTGAAACTCTCAAAAACATCTTGATAATAAAGCCCAGCTCACTAGGCGACATAGTCCTGGCTTTGCCGGCCCTTACAGCTTTGCGCAAAAGTTTTCCGGATGTGAAGATTAGTTGGCTTATCCGCCCGGAGTTTGCACCACTCCTTGAAAACCATCCTCATTTAACCGATATCATCCTTTTCGACCGCAAGTTCCTCGGCAGAGCTTGGTACCATCCCGGGGCATTCGCCTCTCTTGTGTCGCTTATCCGCCGGCTTCGCCAGAGTAAATTCGACGCCGTAATAGACTTGCAGGGTCTTTTTAGGACCGCTTCTTTCGCCTGGCTCTCCGGCTGTAAAAAACGCCTCGGAATGGCAAACGCCAGAGAGCTCGCTCGCATCTTCTACACGCATAAGGCTGCCCAGGACAAAGATTGCATTCATTTGGTCGATTACTACTTAAAAATAATCCGAACCGCCGGTGCTTCCTCTCTCGATGTTCGGTTTGTATTGCCGCAGGACCCCGCCGCTGCCGATTCGATTAGCAGGTTATTAACCAGCCACAATATCAAACCGGACAACTACGCTGTCTTTGTACCCGGCTCCGCTCGCAGTGACAAATGTTGGCCAATCGAACGATTCGCCGCTTTGGCTGATAAAATTTCATCGCAGTTTCACCTCTCTATAGTTGCCACGGGCACAGCATCCGAAACCAGCGCTGTTGAAAACCTGAAAGCCCTAACCAATGTCCCCATAGCCAACTTTGCCGGGCTCACCAATCTCACCGAACTAATAGCTCTACTAAGGGCCGCCAGTCTGGTGGTAAGCAATGACACCGGCCCGGGCCACATCGCCGCTGCTTTAGGTGCGCCTCTGGTTCTGATATTTGGTCCTACTAACCCCGCCAGGGTGGCCCCGTACCGAAGGAGTCACTGCGTCGCGGCGGTTGAACCCGACAGCAGGGGCTTCAAGGCCGACAGCACCGACCCAAAACACGATATTATTGCCATAACGGTTGACGAGGTTTATCAAAAGGTATGCGAGCAAATAAGACGGTGAAACCGTCTAACCGTCCCAACACTCCGCCGGGGGTCAAAACCTATGCCCTTCGACGTATTTAATTCTTTCCTTCAGTGCCTTCCGGTCAAAACAGAAACGCTTATCATACCCCCTCGTCCACACCCTTCCCTCATATCTGGATTTCTGTAGCGTTTTCCTCCCTGCATTCTTGTAGTAACCCACAAGCACACCGATTGGAACTTCAACATACTCACACGCAATGTGCACATGATTCGAACATACCGCGATGGCGCGTATATTCTGTTTGAAATGCTTTGCCGCCTCCAGGATTGCCTCCCGCACAATCTCTTTCGCTTTGCCTCGCAAACGCACCGGCGCCCCTTTCAGCTTCTCCTCGCAATCCATTTTTAGCGCAACATTCTCTCCTCGCACTTCCCCATCCTTGACAAATCCCTTCTTTCTACCCTGCAACCAGGTGCCATAAGTCGTCCACGTTAACATATATCCCACAGTTTTTGGCATACCCAGATTCTACCCTCCGACCACTGGCCCCGCCAGTGGTTGTATTTAGCCCCGTCCTCTGGGCGGGGGTGCAAACTACCGCACTGCTTTCTTGAAATCTTCCATCGACTGTCGGTAATAAGGCGACTGCACGGCTCCTTTCAAAATCGGATCCTCCACCGCTTTCATCCAGGCATATAATTTCCCGGACAGTTCTTTCACAATCGCGGCATTTTCTTTGCGGTCTCCAATATCCTTCAGTTCATCCGGATCCTTCACAATATCAAACAGCTGCACAAACGGTCGATGCTTGCCGGTATTGGCCGCACGCTCCGTATGCTTCGAAAAGCGTACCGGGTCCACATCAATCGGAAACTTCATACAACGGCCGGCCTGGAAATAGCGAGTCAGCTTATAGCGTTCGGTTCGAATACACCGCGACTCGTTATCACGGAACATGGCTGGCGTGAATTGCGCATAAATCTCTTTTCGTGGTTTTTCTTTTGTCTGGCCTTTCAGGAAAGCGGCAAAACTGACTCCTTCGAGATTTGAGGGTTTCTGTACCCCAATCAAATCCAACAGAGTGGACAATACATCCACATGGCTAATCAACTCTTGATATACTTTCCCCCCGGAAAGGGCGCTGCCGGGCAGGTACATCACCAGCGGCACCTCGATCCCCGCGTCCCGTATACTCCATTTTGCTCCCGGATAGGGAATACCGTGATCGGAGGTAAAGATAACCAACGTACTTCGTCCACAGGCACCCGCCTCCAGGGCATCCAGAATTCGTCCCACACATGAATCAAAATAGCGGATATCTTCCTGAAATCGTCCTAAATCTTCCCGCATTACCGCTGTATCCGCAAGATACTTCGGTATATGTACAGACTCGTTCGGCTCATACTTGCGATGCTTAAACGAACCGCCCTTACGATGCACTTCAAAAAATCCAGCTTTCAAGAAGAACGGTTTATCTGTCTTTTGCCGTTCTCTCAGAAACTTGGCGGCAAGCTTAACCGTATTCTCCGCTTCGGTTGTAGAAGTCAACACATGCTGATACCCAAATTTATGGGCTTGGCCCGCTCCAAAGACATGCTGTAAACCACACAAGTACGTTTCATATCCTGCGTCCTGAAGAATTGACGCCGTGTGTTTCTCGCCCTCTTTGAAGCGCCACCACCATGGAGAATGTGTCAGGCCCATCAGGCCGTTGCTTTGAGGATATCTTCCCGTGTGGAGCGCGCCGCGTCCCGGGCTGCATACCGCTGAAGTGGAAAACATATTCGCAAACCGTACTCCCTTTGACGCAAGCCGATCTATATTGGGAGACTGAACTTCCTTGATACCATAACAGCCAAGATGCTGTCCTAAGTCATGACAGGTAATCATTAAAATATTCGGCCGCTTTCCCGACGCTTGTAGACGTGCTGCTCCGATACAACCGGAATCAAGTAAGAAACATCCCGCAGCTATCCCGCTTGTTTTTAAAAATTGCCTTCGATCCATAAATACCTCAACCTATTCTTATTCGAGTTATAATTGATTCGACTTTACCCGGATAAGTGAATAATACAAACCTTTGTATGAACAGCAACACTCTAAAAACAGAGTTATTCCTTAATTCCAATTAGTCAAATTGGGCAATCAAATCCTATCGTTGCCAGTGTTAATATGGAAAATCCGGATTTATTCTATTTCTTCTCTGCGCTTACCTGTGGCAGAGCTAATCCTTTTTCGCACCGCGCACGACGGAAACACATCGCCTGCACAAATCAGGATGTTCTTCGTCGGCCCCAACGCTTGGCCAATAGTTCCAGCACCGCTGACATTTTTTGAAACTGCTTTTCTGCGCCGCGACTGTCGTCTCACCCGTGTCTTTGTGCAGTTTTACCTCGCTAACAATACAAAGTGTTGCAAATTGTTCAAGTCCAAGGTCATTGACAGGCTCGGCATCCTCATCATCGCAGTAGATAGTTACGCTCGCCTCCTGATTGCTTGCAATCTTTTTCTCCTGCCTCAGACTTTCTAAAACCCGCAGGACCTCGTCCCGCAGCCCCATTAACTTCTGCCACCTCGGCTCGGCACTCTTGAAGTCAATTGAATCATCAACTTTCGGCATCTCTGCTAAGTGTACACTTTCGATCTCATCGCTCTTAGCTGGTTTTACGAGCGACGAGCGACGAGCGACGAGCGACGATTTCATTGCCGCCCATACCTCTTCTGCGGTGTGCACTAATACAGGCGCCAGCATCCGAACCAGGCAATCCAGTATCCTGTGCATTGCCGTTTGTGCGCTTCGTCGGGACAGACTATCCGCCGCATCGCAGTACAATCTGTCCTTGAGCACATCCATATAGATACTGCTCATCTCGACCGTGCAGAAGTTGTAAAGCAGCGAAAAAACTCTATGAAAGACAAAGTTCTCGTATGCCTCCGTTACATTGGCAATCAGCTTTTGCAGCTGCTGCATTGCCCACTTATCTATCTCGAACATATCATCGTAGGCCACGCTTTTAACGTTCGGGTCAAAATCATCGATATTGCCGAGCAGAAATCTGAGCGTATTTCTGATTTTCCTGTAGGCATCCTGCGTTCGTCCTATCAGCTCATCGTTGCACCGTATATCTTCCTGATAATTTACGCTCGCCACCCACAGCCGAAGAATATCCGCCCCGTATTTCGCCACTTCCTCCTGGGCATTAACGTAGTTACCCAACGATTTCGACTGTTTGAGACCCTTCTCATCAACGGTAAAGCCATGCGTTAAAACGCTCTTGAACGGCTCTTTGCCCGTTGCCCCGAGAGCCGGCAGAAGTGACAATTGAAACCACCCCCGATGCTGGTCCGAGCCTTCCAGATATAAATCCACCGGCACAGGCCAGCCCGCTTTTTTAGCCACGCTGTACCAGCTACAGCCCGATTCGAACCACACATCGAAGATATTTTCTTCCTTCTGCAGGTCATCGAAACAGAAGCCGTCCGGCAATTTGAAATCCTTGCCCAAAGTTTCTCGAGGCGAATCCGTAAACCAGCTATCTGAGCCTTTCTCGCCGATATGCTTGGCCACAGCCAACACAGATTCTCTCGTCAACAAGCTCTCGCCCTTCGAGTTCACAAAGACGGGCAGCGGTAGTCCCCACGAGCGCTGCCTGCTGATGCACCAGTCAGGTCGTGACTCCAGCATCCCCTCGATGCGCTTTTGGCCCCACGCGGGGACCCATCTTATATCTTTGACCCGCTCCAGCGCCAAATCGCGCAAACTCTTACCGCCCCCCTTCTTGCTTTCGTAAGAAAGCAGGGGGGTGTCAACACTGATGAACCACTGCTCCGTCGCCCTGAATATGACCGGCCCCTTGCTCCGCCAGCAATGAGGATAGCTGTGTAGAATTTTGCCTTCCGCAAATAGCAATCCGCTCTTTTCCAAATGCTCAATTATCTCCGAATCAATCTTTAGTACGTTTTTACCAACCAGCCACTTTGGCACCGTATCATCATAACACCCATCATCCAGCACAGGCGAATAAATCGCCAGCCCATATTTCTGCCCCGATATATAGTCCTCAAGGCCGTGCCCCGGCGCAGTATGCACAAGCCCCGTACCATCCTCGGTCGTAACGTAATCGGCAAGGATTACCATATAGGCGTCCTTGTCCGTCGGATTATTCTCCACGAACGGATGCTCGTACCGTAAACCTTCGAGATTCTTGCCTTTTATTGATTTTTTGCTGACGGTATATTGTCCTTCTCCTAAGCCAGCCGCAGCAACTACGGCCTCAACACGGTCAGTTGCTACTAACGACACAAACCTGTTGCCATCCTTTTCGTAAGTCAGCGTTGTGTAATCGAGACAAGGATGCACTGCTATAGCCAGATTCGCCGTCAGCGTCCACGGCGTCGTCGTCCATATCATAAAGCAAACCTTTGCGTCCCTCGTCTCTCGTCCCTCGTCTCTCGTGACGAGTCCAAGCTCGACCAATCGGCCAACGCTCTCTTTAGCAACAGGAAAATTAACGAAGATACTCGGCGATGAAATGTCCTTATATTCCAGCTCCGCCTCGGCCAGCGCCGTCTCGCAGCCAATCGACCAGTGAATCGGCCTCAACTGCTTATAAACCAATCCCTTCCCGACTAATTCGGCGAATACCTCCAGAATCCCCGCCTCATACCCCGGCGTAAACGTAAGATAAGGATTCTCAAAATCGCCGAATATCCCTAATTCCTGAAACTGCCTGCTTTGCACCTTGACGTATTTGCTTGCATATTTCTTACAGGCCTTGCGGATATCGGGCTTACTCATCTGGCGCACTTGAGCGCCGAGCTCTGCCACCACCTTCGATTCAATAGGCAGACCGTGGCAGTCCCAGCCCGGCACATAAGGCGCATCGAACCCCGCCATCGTCTTGTACTTAACAACCAAAT
Organism: Phycisphaerae bacterium; assembly: GCA_030601745.1. Lineage (GTDB taxonomy): Bacteria > Planctomycetota > Phycisphaerae > Sedimentisphaerales > Anaerobacaceae > JAUVYQ01. The sequence goes on along the minus strand of JAUWBI010000012.1, from coordinate 32,154 downwards.
CCTTAAGGACCTTGTTTATAACGTGCCCCATATGGATATCGCCGTTAGCGTAGGGCGGCCCATCGTGAAGTATATACAAAGGCCCGCCCTTCCTGGCCTTTCTGATTTCGCCGTAGATATTCTTCTTCGCCCATTCCTTGCGCAGTTGCGGCTCACGCTGAACAAGGTTCGCCTTCATAGAAAAGCTCGTCTTCGGCAGATTCAGTGTGTCTCGATAACCTTTATCCTTTTCCGACATCTAATAAATCCTTAAAAAGTCTAAAACAATCAAACGGCATATAGTAAATGCTCTAACTATCATTGTCAACATCACCTTACCGTCATTGCGAGGCCTGCTGTGCAGGCCGCGGCAATCTCAATTCGATTGCCTACTTTTCAAGTAGGTCTGTGTCAATCAGTGTCTAAAATAACCGTGTCAATCCGTGTCTAATTCTTCTTCGTGTCTTAGTGTCTTTGTGGCTATATTCTCCAACAAAAAAAGCCTTCCAAAGTTGACTGCTCTGGAAGGCTTTTCGTTCTCAGATTATACCTTTCTCAGGGCAGCTTGAGTTTCTCCGCAATAATTATGATAATCGCAATGTTTGAAATAATAATCATAAATTCACAACCTAATAAACCAATCACTAATTCACTAATTCACTTTAGTCTATAATTCGGCCAATGTCAAGGGCAGCTTTAAAAAATGACGCCCTATGCCTTTTTTGTTCCTTGCCTACTTATCAAGTAGGTCATCCCGAGCGAAAAAAGCCTGCCCTAAGCGCAGCCGATGGGTCGAGGGATAAGGACGGAGTTTTCGGTAGGGACAGAGTGTCACGCCTCTTCTATCACCCTGAGTCCCAGCGCCTTGCCGAATTCAATTAGCGGTTGTTTTACGTCGCCGTAGACCGTCACGCGATGCCAGCCGAACAGGTCCCACTGGTCGAACAGTTTTCCAATATCTCCACGAACTTCGCCTATCAGTTGGGTTCGGCAGCCGCGAGGGGCGTCGAGGTTGCCCACCGACTTGGCCTGGTGGATGATCATAGTTTTGCGGGCAAAGTTGGTACGGAATGATGTAGTCATATAGCCCTCAGGCAGGAACGACTGAGCACAGGTTCCCCTTACATCACGGTCGTGGAGCGTTCGGATGCGATATATGTTCGACGGCCCTTTAGGGCCAAAAGCCTTGGTCGTTGCTACGCAGTGGGCGTAAACAATCTGGTTCTTCGACGTATCAAGCACCGGGTCGGAAACGTAGCTTGGTCGGCCCGTAAGAATCCGGGCCATGAGCATACTCAAGGTGTCGTTGGGCATGGCCTCACAGACGCCGTGTCCACCATCATTAAGCAGTTGCATGAATCCGAGGCATGGATACGCTGGCAATTGCCCTGCACCAAATCCCCCAAGGCAATTCATGGTCACCGTGTCGGTGTTGTAGCGCTTGAGCAGCTCAAGGGTGGCTATGTAGACTGCGCCGGCCTTGCGAATCCACTCGGGCGTGGGCTCGACGACTTTGTCGGACTCTTTCGTCCAACGGTCGGCCCACTTGGAAGCCTGGTTCCGATCGACTTTGTCATAGAGGGCATTGAACTCGTCAAACCCAATATAGATACCCTTGGCGCCCAGGAAATCTTGCTCCTGGCCTTGCTTGCCACGTCCGACAATCAAAAACCGCGAGTTCTTGAAATCATTGACGGCCTGACCAATGTCTGTGAGCTTGACACGGTCCTCAATGCACTTCATCTCGCCGACGGGGGCGAAGGTTTTCCTATAGACCTTTTGGCACTTTTGGGCGAATGCCCGGGGCGTGGTGCCGGGCTTCAGGTCCGCAAAGCAACCGGCCACAGCCACCAAATCACTCATCCGTGTGGTGGCCACGCCGCAGGCCGGAATGCCCTCGCGGCAAAGCCTGCTGTAACCGACCATGAACACACCCGACCCGCCCAGGTATTCATCGGCCACGACCATCGGCTTGCCAAGTTTGCCGATAGCTGTGATTGCCTGCGTGAGGGGCCAGGTCAGGGTGACGACGTAGACAAGATAGCCGTCGACCTGTTCCTTCATCGATACAGCCTTTTGAACGTCACCTGGACGGCGGACGGCAACCGGCACGAACTCAACGGCAGGGCACCGGCCCTTCAGAAGCCTCAGGATTTCTTTCTCCCTTGCCTCAGTGTCAAACTGCGGGTGTGGCCAGCTCGAACCTGGCCTCGACAAGAAGACCAGGCCGACACGAACAGGCTTGTCCTTTGGCTCGTCAGCCGGGCTTATACCCGAAGCTAACCAGCCGACCGTTGCCAGGGCCGCACCACAGCCCTTAACGAACTCGCGTCTCGTGGGCCTGTGATGACAACAAGAACACCGCTCATATTGATATGAATTACGCATAGTATGCCTCCTTTTGTATCTGAGCAGCCTGCATTCTAAGCGCCACGCATCAACCCATTCACCCTTAACGCTTCACGAGTCACGAGCGACGAGCGACAAATTTCCCCCTCGCCCCGACCATTAATACTCGGCTGTCCCTATTTTCTAAACGCCATGTTATGATTTTTCTACTATTTTAATTTCATCAAGTTTATCACTTATTACGATTTGGCTGTAATGAGGCAAGTTTTCCCATTGATTTATTGGGGTGGAATCAGTCTCAATAAAGAACCTGTGCCATTTCTCATTCATACTAATGTTTAATTTCTTTTTAGTAGAATCATGCGCCTCGCGCATATAGAAGGCGGGTATTTCGCTTTGCTTAATGGCATTTGTTAATTCATCTATGTTTTTAGATTTTTTCATTAATTCTTATATCTGTTTAAGATACTTCATGGTGACGTCCTAACTACTAATTATATGGTTTCCGTATGAGAACCCAAATAACGTCACCCCCATACTAAGCCCTAATACTCGGCCAATGTCAAGGCCGAGTTTAAAAAATCCACCGGACTTTGGCCACGAAGACTCGTGCTACGTAGCAGGTACTTCGCAGAGTAGCACACAAAGACACAAAAAGGCACTTAATAAGAATAGGGTGGCTGTCCCCATTTTCGTCCCCATTTTCTCTGATGCCTTCTCTGTCATTCCGAGCGCAGTTGAGGGATCTATTAAAAATTGTCATTCCTGCGAAAGCAGGAATCCACACAAGAAACGAGCGACGAGCGACGAATTGTCATTGAGAGGAGGCCCCCTTTTTGCTTTCGCAAGAAAGCAGGGGGCCGACGCGGCACTGTCACCATTTTCCCCAAAATGAGATAGGGAGGCGTCCGCTTGTGAAAAATGGTTATTGCATTGTTAGGAAAATACAGTTAACTATTATCCTTAGTGTAATTAATCGTTGTTATGTAAGTCTGTAGGAAGTAAATCGTATGTCAAAATCACAAGATGCTAGACGAAACAAAAAGAAAACGCCCCAGAAAACAGCTAAAGAAAAGAGACAGGCAAAGCGAGAAAAGAAGAACAAATAATTTGCTGTTAGCACTATATCTGCCGGTGTTTTAAGGCCTGCGCCGAGACGAGCAGCCGATCCTTCCACATCCTACCTGCTCGATTCGTCCGGTCCTCTCAGGCATGGAGTGGGTGTCGATACATGAGCCAGAGTGATGGACCATTTCGAGGCAAAGCAACCTCACTTTGTACCTCAAATCCGTGCCGCTGGTACAGGGGCATGTTGCGTGACTTCGCGTTTTCCAAATAAGCCCCAACGTTCTCCCGATCACATTTCTGCAAAACATGATGAAGCAAAGCCGAACCGACACCATGTCCTCTTGATCCAGAACGGACGCCAATAGCGAACAAATAATAATGCCTATCTTTCGGGTGGTGCTTTTCCAACGTGCTCATAAGCTGGAAGAAGCGAAGAATCGACCCAAACCCGAAGCGACGCCACGCATTCCAAAGTACAGCAAGGCTTGGCCGTATGTTCAGTTCAACGCTAGGTGGAAGCCACAGTGCAGCACCTAGACCATCTTCAGTCACATAGACCTCGTTGTGCGGCAGAAAGAAGGGTACGGCTAAAGGCCAGCTCCATTTCGGATAATCCGGATCACGGGAAATCCAAGTTACCACTGGATCTCCATTAAACGCGTCAGCAAGGATGTCTCCGACCAGACCCCCCTTGTCCAGGCCAGCTATCTTCACAGACACCTCTGATTGATTGAACATCGAAAGCCCCGCAAGGTCTTAGTGCCGACTAACTACCTACTGTTTATATCCTTTCCGTATAAAAACACTAATCCTAAACCACAAATCCAGGATGTTCTCGCTTGCTCGCTCGTTAATGCGGAATTTACATTAGTCCAGCGGGATTTTCAAGAAAAAAACAAGGTTTTGAGATTTTACCCCGTGAGATAGCAACGCTTATCTCACTTGGGGAGGACTCGCAATGACATCGACCATCCAGCATCGCTTGTCCGCCGTAGCTTCAGCGAAGGCGGAAGCAACGAACAACGAGTATCTCTTGACATCCCAGCCCGTAATACTTAAAGTGGCGACAATGGCAAAGAAACTCTACATAATTGACGGCCACGCGCACATCTACGCCGCTTACTATGCCCCGATGCGCCCGCTAACCGGCCCATCCGGCGAGCCGACTGTGGCAACCTCAAAAAACCTGTCCCCACACGTTCTTGGTAGGGATTCAGCCCCCCAATTCATTGGGGCTCAGCTAAAACAGGAATCTGTTAAAATAACCTGTTTAAAAGCCAAAAAAATGTGGACCAAAGCAAAACCAAAAATTTGGTTTGTGGTGCTTATATTTTTACTGTCGATGGGGTGCAAGATTCCCGCGAAAAAAGCGGACGCTCCGGGTGCAAATAAGCGTCCTGCGTTTCCCAATCCAATCAGCAGCAATGAGTACGAGTTTGGTGTGATAAGAAGCATGGCTCGCTCCGCATGGTCAAAGAAAGAATTTTTTTTTCTCGTTCGCAATCCCGTTCATTTCAAGCGTGTCATTTTGTACAAGAATAATCGATTAGTCTTTGACGGCAGTGGAGGAATCCGAAATGGTGGCCTGTGTTGGTGGCATTCGCGTCTGACCCGCTCGGCAACATACCTGACAGTTTACCAGCCTGATTTGCCCAAGCCAACAGAAGAGTAAGTTCTGGAAATCTTCGATGCCTGGGTTCACAATAGCCGGGTGGTCGAAATTCCCGGTTATAAGAACTTGAGAGAATTTTCCAGTGACTGGCAGTATCTTCTTCGCAAAAAACTGGAACGTTGGCAGCTCGTGGAAGGCGTAGTCCGCTTTGGATGGATACGCGGCCTTAGAGGTAAGACCGAAGTTTCCTCTGAAGAGCTCAAAGATAAAATGGATAAGCTCTTTAAAGAAGTTAGGATTGAAAACAAAATTGTTTATCAAAAGCTTCAAGTTCCTGGAATTAGGGTTCATTCATGGCTTGTTGTAGATATGAAGAAAACCTCTGATGGCTACATTTTGAGAATTGTAGATAGTACCTCTGGAGGTTGGTTCAGCACCCCTTCAGTGAAGAATGTTCGTTATCGAATAGGTGATAGACACATTCGAGGTTATGGTACTCACTTTGTTCCTTATACCGAGTTCGAGAATGAGCTGGAGGAAATTCGAGCGGCGCAACTAAGATATTGCCGTTCAAATTAGTTCTGTTCCTATTGCATCCGGTATCGAGCATCTACCCACAGAGTATTCCTTGACAGTTTAGGCCCGCACCCGATATATTGACGGTATGCCGAAGACGCTTTACATAATTGATGGTCACGCGCACATCTACGCCGCTTACTATGCCCCGATGCGCCCGCTAACCGGCCCGTCCGGCGAGCCGACCAAGGCCGCATACATCTTCACAACCGCTGTTTTAGGCCTCATCCAGCGTCAAAACCCCGATATGCTCGTTGTGGCAATGGACAGCAAAGCCCCGACTTTCAGAACCGAAATTTACGCCGAATACAAAGCCAACCGCCCGCCGATGCCCGACGATATGCCGACACAAATAGACCGAATCGAGCAGATTCTCGATGCGATGAATATCCCCGTATTACGTCTCGATGGCTTCGAAGCCGACGATATAATCGGCACCCTCGCCAAAAAAGCCGGCGCCGACGGCTACGATTGTTTAATCTGCTCGAAGGACAAAGACATTCTCCAGCTGCTCGACGAACACATCAGCGCCTTTGACATCAAAACCGATACCTCTATGGACCCCGCCGCAATGACCGAAAAAATGGGAATTACGCCCGCCCAATTTACCGACTGCCTCGCCCTGCAGGGTGATACTTCAGATAACGTCCCCGGCATACCCGACGTAGGCCCAAAAACCGCCCTCGATTGGATACGAAAATACGGCTCAATCGAGAACCTCTATAAACACGTCGATGAGATAAAAGGCAAACGCGGCGACAATCTGAGAAAATTCAAAGACAATGTCGCTTTGAGCAAAGAATTGGTAACCATCGATTGCAATGTCCCGCTGGAAATCGATTATGATGCTTTGGCTGTCAAGAAATTCAACGAAACCAAACTCGCTCAGATTTTCACCGAGCTTGGCTTTAATCGCCTGCTCACACAATTGGGCCTGACATCGAGCAACGAGCATCGAGTATCGAGTATCGAGTATCGAGTATCGAGTATCGAGCATCGCTTGTCCGCCGTAGCTTCAGCGAAGGCGGAAGCATCGAGCATCGACCACGATTACCAGCTTATAGACACACAGAAAAAACTTGACAAATTTTTAACCGACCTCAAAAAGCAAAAATTATTCGCCCTCGATACCGAAACCACTTCACTGAATGCTATGCGAGCGGCCCTGGTCGGTATCAGTTTCTCCTGGCAGCCGCATCAGGGCTTTTATCTTCCTGTAAAGGCCCCGCTTGGCGCAAAGCATCTTGACATAGAATCAGTACGCCGAAAACTCGCGCCGATACTGGCAGACGAAAGCGTCAAAAAAATCGGCCAGAACATAAAATACGACCTGCTTGTACTGCAAAATGCCCAAATGCTCATAAAAGGCGTTCACTTTGACACGATGGTTGCTTCTTATTGTCTCGACCCCGGCCGAAGCCATTCGTTAAATAAAATGGCAGCCGATTTTCTCAATTACGAATGTATCCCAATCTCAGCACTTATCGGCAAAGGCAAAAACCAGCTTACCTTTGATATGGTTGACACAGCCGCTGCTTGTGAGTACGCCGCTGAGGATGCCGACATAACCTTCCAGCTTTACATTTACCTCAAAGACCGTCTTGAAAAACAACCTCTGCTCAGAAAATTATTTGAAGAAGTGGAAATGCCTCTGGTCTCCGTCCTTGCAGCTATGGAATACAATGGCGTTTCGCTCGACACCGCCAAGCTTCGAAAAATGTCCGGCGAAATTACTGAGACACTCAAGACCGTTACCGACCAGATTTACGAACACGCCGGTTCGGTCTTTAACATCGATTCTCCGAAGCAGCTTGCCGAGATTCTCTTCGATAGGCTCAACCTCAAATCCATTCGCGTCGGCAAGGCCGGCCGAAGTACAGACGCAGCGGTATTGGAACAACTCGCCGACCAGCATCCTATTATTGAGCCGATTCTTCAATACCGCACGCTTAGTAAATTACAAAACACCTACTTGGATAAGCTCGGCTCGTTAATCAACACACGCACCGGCCGGGTACACGCTTCCTTCAACCAGACCATCACCGCCACCGGCCGACTTAGCTCCAGCGACCCCAATTTGCAGAATATCCCCATCCGTACCGAGCTCGGCAGGAAAATTCGCGCAGCTTTTGTTCCCAAAGACAAAACCGATTGCATCCTCAGCGCAGACTATTCCCAGGTCGAGCTGCGTCTGCTGGCACATTTTTCAAAAGACCAGGCCCTGATGGCTGCCTTTGCCGCTGACCAGGACATTCACCGCTTCGTCGCCTCCCAGATTTATGGTGTCTCTCTCGAAGACGTAACCGGCGAAATGCGCTCGAGCTGCAAGGCGGTCAATTTCGGTATCATTTACGGTCAGGGTGCGTTCGGCCTGTCACGTTCGATTGGAATAAGCCAGGCCGAGGCCAAGAAGTTTATTGACGACTATTTTGCTCGCTACGCTTCAATCCGCAAATTTCTGGACTCTTGTGTTACTGCGGCAGAACGCACCGGCTATGCTGAAACTATTCTGCATCGCCGACGAAAAATCCCGAATCTCGCCAGCAGAAATGCCAACAAGCGCGCACAAGCCCGGCGCCTGGCAATCAACACCGTCGTTCAGGGTTCAGCCGCCGATTTAATAAAAGTTGCTATGATAAACATCCAGCGGAAAATTGAAACTGAGCATAGGGACGTAAAATTGATTCTTCAAATTCACGATGAGCTTGTTTTCGAGCTGCCCGCCGCCGCCGCCAAACACGCTAAGTGGATAGAGAAGGAAATGTCCACAGCTATAAAGCTCGATGTCCCGCTGAAAGTTGATATAACCCACGGCCCAACGTGGCTGAGTGACATGTAGGGGGCGCCCCCGCCTGACCGATTATGACTGCCAAACCTATACTGTAGGGGCGGCCCCACGTAGCCGCCCAGAGCTGCTTGGCCCCGCAATTTATTGCGGGTTTATTGCTTAAGCAGCAAAAAGACGTTATAATACCGATATGTGCATCCGAATGTGTTCACGACAATCGAATAAAACTTTACAGGTAGGGTTCTAATGATTCGACGAAGCAACCGCACATCTTTTACACTGCTTCTCGTTTGCTTTATCGTCTTACAGAGCCCTTCGCTTGCGCAGGACCGTCGCAGCGGCCTCATCGCCAGGGGTAGCGTCTGGGAGACGCAGTACTACGTCACCGACAGCAAAAGGCCAGGCCCTGCGGTGATGATTGTCGCAGGAGTCCACGGCGATGAGCCGGCCGGGGCCCGCGCTGCCGAGCAGATTCGCCATTGGACAATCACTCGCGGCAAGCTCATCGTGGTCCCGCAGGCCAACAGGCCTGCACTCCAAAACCGGACCCGCCGTATGCCCACCTTACCTAAGGACCGCAGCGATTTAAACCGGAACTTTCCGAAAGCCAATGGCGAAACCCCCAAGTGTATGCTCAGTACCGCCCTCTGGGCCCTGGTGTCTTCTCATTGCCCGGATTGGCTACTCGACCTGCACGAGGGCAGCGACTTCACGCAGCTCAATAATAAAAGCGTCGGCAGCTCCGTCATTGCTGCCCAATCGACCGAGGTAAAGAAACAGGCCTGCCGAATGCTCGAGGCCCTCAACGAAACCATCGAAGAGCCCGACAAAAAGTTCGTCCTCAAAAGCCCGCCAGCCAGCGGCAGCCTCGCCCGCGCTGCTGCAGAGCGACTGGGCATCAAATCCGTAATCCTCGAAACCACGATGAAGGACCAGCCGTTGTCCCTGCGGGCCCGGCAGCATCGCATCATGGTCCACCGATTCCTTACCGACCTGCGGATGGTCTCGGGTGACGTGGATGTACTTGTCGGCCCCAGTGACTCCGACAAGATGATTCATGTGGCGCTCTATGATGCAGGCGGCGTCGGCCGCAAGGGACCCACCGAACTCGAGAAAGACCTGGGGGAGCTCACCGATGTTGTGGTGCGGAGGGTGGGGTCTCCTGAGATTCGCAGCGGCGTGCTGAAACAGTTTGACGTCCTCATTATCCCGGGCGGCAGCGGCTCAAAACAGGCACGGGCCCTCGGAACCGATGGCTGCCGGGGAATAGTCAAATTCGTCGAGAACGGCGGCGGCTACGTCGGCTTTTGCGCCGGCTCCTACCTCGCCTCCAACAATTACACCTGGTCGCTTAAGATCATCGACGCCAAGGTAATCGACCGCAGGCACTGGAAGCGCGGCAAAGGCCGGGTGAAGATTGAGTTGACTGCGGAGGGACGGCGCCTTTTGGGAAATGAGCCGGGCTTGATCGACATCCGCTATGCCAACGGCCCGCTCCTGGCGCCTGCGCAGGACCCAAACATCCCCGATTTCAAAGCGTTGGCGCTCTACCGCACGGAAATAGCCAAGAACGGCGCCCTGGAAGGGGTGATGAAGGACACGCCAGCCATCGTTGCCGGCCGATTTGGCCAGGGACGCGTCTTGTGCTCAAGTCCCCACCCGGAGTACACCGATGGCCTCGAATCCTTTGTCCACCGTGCGGTCCGTTGGGCCGCTGGACGGTGACTAAGTAGGGGCGACCCTGTGTGGTCGCCCAGAGCTTGATGTCCCGCTAAAAGTTGATATAACCCATGGCCCAACTTGGCTAAGCGATAAGTAGGCAACTTGAGGCTCGAATCGGCTGCCAGCGTTCGAGTAGCAGAAGGTCAATCGAGAGATCGATAATGGATTTCCATAGCCTGGAGACGCTTTGTGTGGTGGCGGAGCCGATTTAGGAAGTCGTCATAGTCCTTGGAAGACTTTGGAGACCATCCGACTTCAGCCAGCGCAGCAGCACGCGGATAAGCCATGTACTCCAGATGCTGCGGATTAGGGATATACTCACTCCACAACTGGCCTTGCACACCCAGCACGTGACTGACTTTGTCCGGGTCGATTGCGTTGGGAACCGGGTCATATTGGTAAACTCTCTCCAGGGGCAGATACCCGCCGATTGCCAGAGGTTCTTTGTTGGCGAGACCCTGGTAATAATCGAAATAGGTGTGCGATGTTGGCGCCATCACGACGTCATGTCCCGCATTGGCTGAGGCGATACCACCGGCCTCGCCGCGCCAAGACATCACGACGGCACCAGGGGCGAGTCCGCCTTGAAGGATGTCGTCCCATCCCACCAGGCGCCTGCCGTGTTTGGCCAGGAAGCTATCCATTTGTTTGATAAACCAGCTTTGAAGTCCAGCCTCGTCTTTGAGGTGCTTTGCGCGGATGAGGGCCTGGATTTCCTCGCTGGCTTTCCAATGATTTTTGACGGCTTCATCCCCGCCGATATGTATGTATTCACTGGGAAATACCTGCATCACTTCAGCTAACACGTCCTGGAGGAAGACGATGGTGTGGGGCCGAGGCGCAAATATGTGCTCGCAGACACCCCAACGGGTCCACACCTTGATATCTTTTTGCTTTGCGGGAAATACGCCAAGATGAGGATACGAACTGATTGCTGCTCTGGCGTGACCGGGCATTTCGATTTCAGGAACGATATTGATGTGGCGAGCCGAGGCGTACCGTACGATTTCCCGGATATCTTTCTGTGTATAGAAACCTCCATGACGTCTGCCGTCAAATCGCAAGGGTCCATTATGCAAGTGACCGGTGAGTGTTTCATCGCGCCAAGCACCGACTTCTGTCAGCTTTGGGTATTTCTTTATCTCGACACGCCAGCCCTGGTCATCCGTCAAGTGAATCTGCAGCGAGTTAAGCTTATGCAGCGCCATTGCGTCGATAAATCTGAGCAGAGCCGATTTCGGAATAAAGTGACGTGCGGGGTCGACAAGCAGACCTCGCCATTTGAAGCGGGGATGGTCGGTGATGTTAACACAGGGCACTTTCCAGGTTACGCCCTTGGCTTTGGTTTTGCTGAACGCAGACACAGGCAGAAGCTGGCGCAAGGTTTGAATGCCATAGAAGAACCCGGCCGGTTGGTTGGCGCGGATTATAATACTTTTTGCAGTAACGTCGAGCATATAGCCTTCATCGCCAATTTGAGGTAATTTATCGCTGAGTTCAAACTTGATGAATCGGTCTTGAGGCTCTGAGCAGGTGACCAGCTCCAATCGAAAACCCATCGCAGGAGCCAGCGTATCAATCAGTTTTAGTGCCTCTGTTGCCGCTTTATCCTTCGCGATGACCCGTGTGGCAGGGGTAATAGTGAAGAAGCCTTCGGAGTATTCTGCTGAAACAGGCCGAGGGATTACGCTCGCTGTCTCTGGGTTGGAAGCGGCTGAAAAGCACGTGCCGAGGCATAGGCAAATCACTGCGACGACGGTGTGCGCAATCGTCAAACGTGAATGAGCAGCCGTCTGCGACAGCTTTTTGTTAGCTTGCATTTAGTGCCTCACGTCTTGTTCGTTAGCTCAAGGTTGTCAAGGTAAAAGACCGTTTTGTTAGTTGCGTTGCTGGTGAAGCCGACCCAGGTCAGCTTCTCGAACTTTTTGCTGCCGTTGTTTAGCCCTTTGAATCGTTTTGGCCTTTGGCCGGGCAGGGTCACGGCCAGGTGCCGGCTAACGAAATCGTATTTTCACGGCTGTCAGCACAGACATTGGCGCCGGTCAAAAGGACTGACAGCAGGACGAATATGACAATACTCTTTTACAACACTGCTGTACTCCTCTGTCTCTCAAACAGCCTGTCGACAAGACTTTGGCTGTTCTCGAGTCTACGTTTCAACGCTGATTAAGTCGGCTCTTATCTTCCTCGCGGAGCCATACTGCCATCTTTCCTATGCTTCGATTGTTCCATGCATAGTAAGGAATCGCGGTGATCTTCGTTGGCGATACTCCCGCCACGGGAGATCGACCATGCAGAACAGCGAGACCACCCAACAGTTCATCTTTGTACTCGGTACTGAATTCTATGTCGCTGGGCAGGACCAGATCAAGAACATCAGCCCGGTTGTCCACCTCTTCAAGGCAATAAACAAGCGGCCCACGCATTAAGGCTACTCGACCGCGGTCCGCTTCTATGTTTGGATGGGCATAGACCCGTCGAATTGGCATGGGCAAGGTCAGTTCAATCTGATCTCCCTTTCTCCATGTTCGCTCGATTACGGCATAGCCCCTTTGCATCGTTGGCTCTTGCAATGGCTTACCATTGACCTTTAAGGACCAGTCTCGTTTATTCTGCGAGTTCTCATCGAATCTGTATAAATCGCTCGGTATCGGTCGGCCCCTGACCCATCGGGGAATCCTCAGACTGACGCTGAATTTTGAATCTGTTTGCGGGTTTATCATGATAAGGACTTTGCCGTCCCATGGATAGCGGGTCTTCTGAAGCATCTTGACGGTTGTACCTTTGGTGTCGAATTCGCAGACGCCGCCCATATATAGATTCACATAAATGCCTTCATTATCGACCGCATAGGCAAACCGGCCGATTTGTGGAAACAATCGCACAACGTTACTCGGGCAACAGGCAGGAACGTACCAGCCTCGGCGCTGTCTCTTACCTTTACTTGCCAATGGATTGACATAGAAAAACTTGTCGCCACTGAGCGAAACACCGCCCAAAAAACCGTTGTAGAGTGTTAGTTCCAACATATCAGTGTACTTCGCCTCACCCGTCAGTAGATTCATTCGATGGTTCCACAGAATGTACGCAACAGCTGCACAAGTCTCGCAATAGGCCCCTTGATTGGGAAGCTTGTAGCCATCACCGAAGCCCTCGTCACCGTATTGGGCAGTCCCGATCGCACCGGTAATGTAGAATTTCTTGCTTACCACATCTTCCCACAGCCGCTTGACCACTCTGGTATAGGCCTCATCACCGGTAATCGATGCGATGTCCGCCATCGCCGAATAAACGTACCCTGCACGAACTGCGTGCCCGACCGCTTCGGCCTGCTCGATAAGAGGCTTGTGGTCCTGCATCCTTCCGTTTCGAATCAGTCGGTGCTTTGCCCTGGCAGGGACAAGAGGTGACAGCTTGTCATACTGACTATTGTCGTTCGGGTCGAAGGGACTTCGCTGCGTTCCGTGGGCGTAACCTCGCTCATCGAGAAAGAACTTCGACAGATTCAGGTATCTCTCGTTGCCGGTGGTCTGATACAGCTTGATCAGAGCCAGCTCGATCTCCTCGTGCCCGGGCACATCGTATCTCTTGCCTGGGCCGAACACTGAATTGATATAGTCCGCCAGCTTCACGGCTGAATCCAGAATCTTGCGTTTGCCCGTTACCTGAGAATATGCCACCGCCGCCTCAAAATAGTGACCCGCACAATACAACTCGTGCCACATACGCAGATTCAGCCACCTCTTGTCCGGCTCCTTCACTGTAAAGTACGTGTTCAGGTAGCCGTCCGGCTGCTGGGCCGCGATGATGCGATCTATCAGCTTGTCAACGTAAGCCTCCAATTTACTGTCCGGGTGGTGCTGCAAAGAATAAGCCGCTCCCTCAATGACCTTGTACACATCAGAATCATTGGCCAGCGTGCCCCTGTGTTCTCCGGAAATTACCCCGGTGGCCTTGTCGAAGTTGGCCAGTGACCCTGTCTGATCGCATTTCTCGAAAGCATGTCGAATACCTGTTTCGTGGTTGATTTTGATACGCGGCAGCCAGAAATCGTCCTGGATTTTAACATCAGCCAATTCTACCGGGCGCAAGCGCGCGCCGGCATTCACTGCTGCACCGGTACACAGTTTTATCATTGCCTGCCCCATGCTATCGCCGATCAGGAAATATGTTTCGGCGTTGGAGTTCCAGTGATATCCCTGCCTGGATGGCGAAACTTCAGGTGGTCGAAAGAAATCCCTTGTCTCAACACAGGCCACCGTTCCTTTTAACTCTTTATGTTTCAAGGGAGCCGCCTGTGACCGGATTATTTTTAATCTCCTGTCGATCTTCTGTTTCCATCCTCCAAAACCGCTATTGGCGATGACGAAGGGGATATCCTTATTGCCGAACTCCCTGCGAATGTCACGGATGAAGTGAATAAGGTTTTCTTCGTACTGATTAGTATCCTTCATGCTGCATCCGTCGTTCCACCCCTGATGCCATCCGAATCCTGCAATCTCATATCCTCGGCCATCATAGTCCGGGAAGTGTTCTTTCAGATTCGCCAGCACATCCTTTGCGAGTTTCACCATTTCGGTATAGTAAGGCCCGACTTGTCCCCCCGAACCTGGCGGACGAAAATCCTTTGCGAGGCTCTTACCGCCCCAGGCAGTCTTGATCAACAGCACCTGGTTATCGAAATGATCGCCCATGACGTGGCCAAACTGAAGCTCCGGCCCTATCCTGTCGTTTCTCGCCCCGTAGCCGACTGTAAGTCCACCCTTGCGACCCAGGTACCATATCCACACATCATCACGCACAACCCATTGGCCCTTGTCGTCAACCAGGTGCTTATAACGCTTTGCCGTAGCGGGGTCTTTGACCAGGTATTCCAGGCTTCCTCTTCCTTCGTTCCTATTGGTATCAATCTTGATTTTGCCCTGTCCTTCCATATTGGACTGTCCGGCTAAGATAAAGACTTTTACCGGGCTCTTGCCTGCCTGATCCGCTTGGACGATTTGCAAGTGGATTAGTCCCACCAGTGCCACAAAAAGCATCTTTCCTACTGTACATGTTCTTTCAGTTTTCACGATGGACTCCTTTGCCAAACGATTGGATGCAGCGAGTCAACGCCGAGATCGTTTTCACGGTCGAGCAAGCGGTGGAAACATCACGCTTTTGGCCTTATTGACCCATTCCGGGTCTCCATACACTCCGGCTTTGGTGTAGTCGAACGGCTTGAAACCAACTTTCAACGCTGGTGAGTTCGGCTTCAGACGAAAGTCATAATTTTTGGCGTCAACGAACAGCGGGTCGGCGATGATTGAGTTCTTGTCGTGTCCCGTCTCTTTAATCCAGTCAGGCGGCGATTTGCCTATGAAGCTGACGTCCATTCCAACGGCGCAATAGCAATTATTATCCATCTTAATCTTAACTCTGTTCCACGGCCCAGACAAAAGAACGCCATTGTCATAGTAAACGATATTATTTTCAAAAGTAAAAGACAAATGGTCCTCCACCCGCGTCGCCTGCACCTGGTACAGTTTGCTAAAGGCCAGGATATTGTTGCGAACGACATTTTCTTTGCCGTAGTGCTGGTGGAAGCCGCCGGTCTTAACATTGTACACCAGATTGTTTTCCATCACGATGCCGGTGCTGCCTTCATCGGTATAGAGTCCCCATCCGCCGTAGGAGTAGGAATAGATATCGTGAAAGATGTTGTTTCTGATGACCGTGCCTTCCGAAGGGCCGAGCGTATAAATCCCGCCCATGTCACTGAGCACGCCCCAGCCGATATGGTGCACGTGATTGTAGCTGATGGTATTGCGTTTGCCCAGACTCTCTCTATAGCCCCATCGCCAGCCGACCGAAATACCGGTATAGAAAAGGTCGCCGATGTCATTGTGCGTGAGCGTATTGTCGCCGCTTTGCCCTATCCAGACACCCACCGCGGAGGTATAGATGCGCCCGCCTGAGCGGATAATATTATTGTCAACCGTAATATGACTCGTACGCGATGGTTCATCGGCCCGAATCCTCCCTTCGCCTATCCGCACGCCGCCGGCGCCTAAGTCGTGAAGGTAGTTGTGCTCGAGCCGGCAGTCCCGGCAGCCCTGACGAAACCACACGCCATACGTAGCAACGTGCCCAACTTCGCAATCCTTCACTACGATATTACGCGCCCCGTCTGCCATAATGGCCGCTTCGGTAACAAAGGCAGCCTGATACGGATAGTATCCACTTCGCGGAAGCAGCGATTGGTTGTGGTGAAAGACCAGACCTTTTAACTGGATATGTTCAACAAATTGTTCTGCCTCCGGTTTGCCCTCGAAGATAACAAGTTTCTCAACCGCCGGCGCGACAACATGCGCTTTACTCATATCTTCACCCGGCCGCGGCATATAATACAACGTTCCGTTGCGCTCGAGGAACCATTCGCCGGCTACATCCAGAGCGGCTTTGAAATTCTCTAAGTGAAAACGGGTATTTTTCGGCCAGCCGGAATAGCTTTTCAGTTTCTCTCCTATTGTAATTATCACATTGGCCGTCGTGTCAATCGCCGTCAGGAAACGTCGGGTGATACACCATTTATGGTAGGCCACCAGCGTAACATCCTGAAGCTCCCGCCTGTCAAGGTTTTGCAGCGGTTCGAGCGCATCGCCGCGAACTGATGTCGTCCGTCGATATTGCCCTTGTTTGCCTTCAATCGGAATTTCAGAGGTCGCACCCATATAATGATAAAACTTGTTGGGGGTGCGGGCGCGGACGGCACGCCGGCCGTTGACGAAGAGCTGCTCGAAGTACCATTTACCTGCGGCCACTTCAGGTATCCGAGTTTGCCAGATACCGTTTCTACCGCGTCTGAAACCTCTGATTACCCGTCCGCCGCTAAAGACCGGCCTGGTGCCCGCCGCCGCTTCATAAATAATGGGGCATTCCTTCGTCCCGCTGTCTTCAGGGGTCAGTACGAACGGTTTGGCCAGCGTATATGTCCCCTCCGCGACAACAACCCGCACTGGTTTCGTGAGCGGGCTTTGTGATTTCAAACGCCGAATCGCGTCCCGTGCACCGGTCAAAGAAGCCAGCGGCCCGTCGGTGCGTTCTTTGTTGGGCTTAGCCAGTCGGCCCGACCACCGGTCGTTACCTTGTGGGGAAACATATAAGCTAACAGCTTCGGCACACTGAACCGCAGACAGCGAAAGTGCCGCCCAGACGAGAAAATAAAACCTTAATTTTGAGTTGTGCGTTTTCATATTGTTTTACCTCACATTTAATGGTTAGCTAAAAATCGTTCTCTACCTCGCTTTGCCTTGCCACAGTTTTGCCAGCAGCTCACATACCTCGTCGTCATATTGCTTCAACTCGAATTGCAGGAACGGATAAAAATCATTGACGCCGTAGTACGCCTCGGTCATCTCCGCAAAGTACTCCTTCGGGTTCTTGAGTGCCGGGTGCCGAACATATTGCCCGTCGAAGCGCAGCACCAGGTTGTACTTGCCGCTCTTGACGGCCTGCTGATGCGCCGCTTTAATCTCGGCGTTGTCGCAGCCCAACACCCGGTCATGATACGCCCGCGCCAGTTGGTTCAGCACCATAAACGGCTGCAGAAACGCCCATCGCATAAAGTTCCTGGCATTGCCAATCTCGACCGCCCCGAGCTTATCAGGATTCTGGTGCTGCGATTTCAGCGCCTCCTCGGACCAGTGATAGGTCATATACGGCACGTCTGGGTTTTCCATCTCGACCCAGATGGCTACCTTTTGCAATTGCTCCAGGCCTTTCTCTGGCACATAGCGCTTAACCATATGCAGCTTGTGCCGCAGCAGCTTGAGCGTCTCCTCCGATAGCGCCGTCCGCTTGTCTAATTGCGGGCTGACGTAAACGGTCCAACCCTCGACCTGACGTCGTTTGTATTTAGACGTCGGAACGTACGCAGCTCCGCCGCTTGCCGGTGCCGACAGACTATCATCGCCGCCAAAAACCGCACCATACGAACGCAATTCCATAAATCGCACCAGCGAACTGCTTTTGCGCGTTTCCACCTCGACGTCCACGCCCCACAGATTCTCAAGCAGCCGACACATATGCGGGTCGTGCTCCCGCAACTCGGCCCGCACGAACGGATAAAAATCGTTGGTGCCAAAGTACGCTTCCGTGTTCTCCGCAAAGTATTCCATTTTGTTTGACTTCGCGTAGTGTTTGGTCCCAGTAGAATATCGGCACAGAACCGAATCGTAGCTGCCGCTTCTCGCCGCCCGCTTGTACGTCGTCTCGATGACCTTATTGCTGTAGTGTCTGCCACCACCCAAAAACTGATAGTCGTACCCGTGGCTCAGTTCGTGCAGTACCACCCAGGGCTGGTGAAGCGTGTTTTTGCAGAAGCTCTTCGCTTTGCAGAACCCCACTACCGAACCCAGCCCCTCGGGCGGCTGGTGGCCGCGGTCGGTAAGCCATTTACGCCGCGGGTGGTAAGCCGTCCCCAGAGTATCGTATTCCACCCAGATTGGCACCAGCTCCTGCATCTTCGTTACCGCCGGCTGCGGCACGACCCGCACGACCTGATAAAGCTGGTTCTGCAGATGGTCGAGCGCCGCATTCATCTGCTCTTTATGTTCGGCCAGGTCCTTTTTCTTGATGTAAACCGTCCAGCCTTCGATATTTCGTATTGTGAATTCAACCTTCGGCTTGCTTTCGGACTTCTTATCGTCAGCCGCAAGCACACTGTTAATCAATAGCGCGATGATAACGCTGACACAGATGCTTGCAATATAGCTTTTCTTTTTCACAACCAACACCTCCGTTTCTTGAGCTACACCTTATGCTGCCTCTTTACCGAAAATATTACTTTTCGTTCATTCAACCAGTATAACCGAAACCCACGGCCGAAAAAAGAGAAAAGATTAGACACCCTGCGGCCGGGCGTCTTTCATCCCAGGCCGCCGCCTGTTTTTTTCCTATTTTTTTCTCTTGAAAATCTCCCTCCACCAGTGTAAATTACCTGCTAACAAGAGAGCACAGCTTGGATTCATCGTTCAGGCGTAGTGTGTGCGTGTGACCCCGACGGGGCAAGGCAAATATGCAACCTGAAAAGGTTTATATGGAAACCGTATAATCGGTTGTTCGCTGTAAGGAAAAGAGAATAGAAAAGGCCAAACAACATTCGATCTGGGGTATCGTTGGCACAGTCGCGTTCCTCTCGCTGTTTGTTGTCTGCATGTCCCCTTATTCTCTGTTTCGTGCCATCACAGGGGCGCAGAGCGAGAGAGTACGGACACTTTTCTCGGATGCACGAATGAACAGCATGTGTTTGTTCTTGGGCGTTGGGTTCGCAGTCCTCGCTCTGCACATCATTTGGAAACGACACTATGACCCAAACTCAGAACGAATCCGTCCGATCACCGACCTTGAAGAGCAGGAGATCAAAAGGACAAATACCTGGTATTGTTTTCGCATCCCAGCCACATTTGTGTTGGCGGGCAAGCGTGCGGTTCGATACGGAGTCACAATGCTTATCTTTAGCATTCTTCTGCTCTTTTTCGGTCTGTGGTTCTGGATTGGCACGTTCCTTCCAGAAGTTCTCAACGCAGTGATGAGTCAATAGGAACAGCGAACAAATGATTGCACGGTACGCGTCTAACGCTGCGCCCGTGAAGCACGACGTTAGAATTTTAGTGTTTGGTCCCTCAAAAAGATTGTGTCAGCCTTTTGAGGGTCTATTTCTTTTTGGCTTATTTGTGGGGCGGAAGCAATTACTCCAAGCTTGTGGTATATCTTCGTATCCCTACTAAACTACGGACTCACAGGTGCAATTACCCCTCCCTTACGGTCGGGGCTCTGTTTGAGAAGTCTCTAACAGGGTTGACGTAAGGCCGTGCAACGAATAGAATTGCTCACTCCAATATTGAGAATCAAGAATCGAGTATCGAGAATCGAGGTTCGAGTATGGCGACAATCAATGAAAATTTTCTGAAACTCCAGGCGGGCTATCTGTTCCCGGAAGTCAGCCGGCGTGTGTGCTCCTTCCAGGCCCAGAATCCTGACGCAAAGATAATCAGCTTGGGCATCGGTGATGTTACCCAGCCATTGGCCCCTGTGGTAATCAGCGCGATGAAAAGGGCACTTGACGATATGGGCACCGAAGCCGGTTTCCGCGGCTATGGGCCCGAACAGGGCTATGATTTCCTAATCGACGCAATTATCGAAAATGACTATAAAACCCGCGGCATCGACTTAGACAGAAATGAGGTCTTCATCAGTGATGGTTCTAAGTGTGACACAGCCAACATCCAGGAAATATTCGGCCTGGACGACACCGTTGCAATGACCGACCCGGCGTATCCGGTATATGTCGATAGCAATGTAATGGCTGGCAGAACCGGCAAAGCCGACGAAAACGGCCAGTATGACAGAATCGTCTATATGCCCTGCACCGCTGAGAATAATTTTATCCCTGAGCTGCCGAAAACTCCCGTTGACATTATTTACCTCTGCTTCCCGAACAATCCTACGGGAACGGTAGCTGATAAAGAAATTTTAAGTAAGTGGGTCGATTTCGCCCGACGCACAAAAGCGGTAATCCTTTTTGATGCTGCTTATGAGTCCTTCATCACTGACCCCGAGATTCCTCATTCAATCTATGAGATTGATGGGGCAAAAGAGGTGGCAATCGAGTTTCGCAGTTTCTCAAAAACCGCCGGCTTTACCGGCATCAGATGCGCCTTTACCGTCGTGCCGAAACAGTTAAAGGCCGCAACCTCCGACGGCAGGGTGGTTGATGTCAATTCCTTATGGAACAGGCGGCACTGCACCAAATTCAACGGCGCATCGTACATTTCACAGGTTGGCGCAGCCGCTGTCTACACCCCAGAGGGCAAAATGCAGACCCGCCAGATTATCGATATTTATAGGGGCAACGCTAAGTTAATTTGTGAATCGCTTACCAAGCTCGGCTACCAGGTCTATGGCGGGGTAAACGCGCCGTATATCTGGATGAAAACGCCGGACGGCCTGAGCTCGTGGGACTTCTTTGACCGACTGCTGCAAAAGGCCAACGTGGTTGGCACGCCCGGCGCAGGCTTCGGACCAGCCGGAGAGGGCTATTTCCGTCTTACCGCCTTCGCCAGCCCAGCCGACGTCAAAGAAGCTTTGCAGCGTTTTGCCGCCGTTTAGTACACAACCTAACTAATCGCGAGCATCGAGTATCAAGTATCGAGTATCGAGAAATGACAACAGCATATATCGGACTGGGCAGTAACCTGGGTGACAGAGAGAAGTCCATCAGCAGCACCCTTAAAATGCTCGCCGAAACCGAACATCTCGAGGTCGCACGAGTAAGCGACATAACCGAGACCGCTCCGCTTGGCGATAGAAATCAGCCTGACTACCTGAACGCAGTTGCCTAAATAAAAACCACTCTAAGCCCAGAAGATTTGCACGAAAAACTCACCGACATTGAGACCTCCCTCGGCAGGGTGCGAGAAGAAAAATGGTCGCCGAGGATTATTGATCTGGACCTCCTGCTATTTGGCCGGAACATCATAAACCATCCCGGCTTGACCGTACCGCATCCGCAGATGCACTTGCGCTCGTTTGTGCTTAAAGGTCTCTGCCGGCTCAACCCCGAATTACTCCACCCGGTTATAAAAGAACCGGTCAGTGAATTGGCTGTTAGATTGGCCGGCTCAGACTTTGCACCAAATCCCGACCTGCCGCAGCTTGTCAGTGTCGCAGGCATTATCGGGGTGGGAAAAACCACGCTAACAGAAAAACTATCGAACTCGCTTGGCTGTAAAGCACTGTTTGAAGCCTACGATACAAATCCCTTTATGCCGGATGTCTATGCCGGCAGGAAAGAGCTGGCATTGGATTCGCAATTATATTTTCTAACCAGCAGAATTGAACAGCTAAACCACGACTCGTTAGCAAAGGGACAGCTCGTTATCAGCGACTATATCTTTGATAAAGAGCTAATCTATGCGAGGCGGCTGCTCGATGCGCAGCAATTAGCTTTGTATGAAAAGATTTACCCGCCGTTCAGTGTAGAGATTGCTGCGCCGGTCCTGGTAATATATCTGCAGGACTCAGTGCAAAAATGTCTGGAGCGTATCCACAGGCGCAACCGTCCTTATGAGCAGAAAATCGAAATGCAATTTTTGGAAGCTCTCAATTCCGATTACGAGCAGCTCTTTAAGCACTGGAAAACCTGTCCCGTTATTCGTAAGCAGATGTCAAAATTAGACTACACAAAGGATGCCAATATTAACCATTTAGCAAATCAAATAAAGAGTTATGTTGCCGTATGATGGAAATCGCAAAAACAATAGAGTCGGTCAGAAGTCTGGTAAGAGCCGCCCGCGGTGAAGGCAAGAACATCGGCCTTGTGCCGACAATGGGGGCGCTTCATATTGGCCATATTTCACTGATTGAAGCAGCGGTTAAAACTTGCGACTTTGTCGTGGTCAGTATCTTTGTTAATCCTACACAGTTCGGCCCCGGCGAAGATTTTGAAAAATATCCGCGGCCCCTGGATGCCGACCTGAAAATTTGCAGAAAGACAGGCGTGGACGTTGTTTTTGTGCCGACGCCGGACCAGATGTGTCCCCGGGAAAATCTCACCTGGGTAAACGTCGAAAAACTGACCGAATCACTTTGCGGCCAATCTCGCCCGATACACTTTCGCGGGGTAACAACCGTCTGCACCAAGCTGTTCAATATCGTTGCCCCTGATATCGCATTTTTCGGCCGGAAGGACGCCCAGCAGGCAATCGTTGTCAAGCGAATGGTCGCTGATTTGAATATGCCTTTGGAAATCGTCATCTGCCCCACAGTTCGCCAGCCGGATGGCCTGGCGGTCAGCAGCAGAAATAAATACCTGACCGAAGAGCAGAAAAAAGATGCGACCTTAATATATAAATCCCTTCAAAAATGCCGGGAGATAATTGACGCCGGTGCCACAGACAGCGAAACAATTATCGCCGAGATGCGTAAAATATTAAGTCAAGCTCCGTCAATACAGATAGAATACATAAGTATCATTGACGCCGAAACCCTGCAAAACCTCGACAAGATTGCCGGCAAAGTTCTCGCAGCAGTCGCCGTCCAAATCGGCCCAGCCCGACTAATTGACAACATTTTGATGGACTCACGCAAAAAGTAATGTATAATAGTGATGGTTTCACTTGAAAATAGCGTGAAACAATTGTGATCGAGGCAGAACAAGCGACTTTTTGACGTTAGAACTGTATTAAAATCGCTCTATTATTGTATTATGAAGTGGCTGAAGAATGAAAGAAATCTTATCTTTTTCTGAGATTAAGAAGCGGTACGATGCTGAGTGGTTGCTCATCGGAGATCCTGAAACTTGTGATGATTTTAGCATCAAGCAAGGTGTGGTTTTGTGGCACAGTAAGGATAGAGATGAAGTGTATAGAAAGGCAAGAGAGATACGCCCAAATCACTCTGCTATTCTATACACAGGCAAATTACCTGATGATGTAGCAGTTGTATTATGAAGATTACATTTGATCCTACTCAGGGTTTAATTGTTATCCCCACTCGATTGCATGGCTTTCACACAGATACAATAGTCCGCCTGGCGTTGGATACAGGTGCGACCAGCTCAATGATCAACTGGGATGTGGCAGTACTCCTGGGTTACGACCCGGCTTCTTCAAAAGAGCGTATCCAGGTAACAACATGTAGCGGAGTAGAATTTGCACCTCGCATTGTGGTTAAGAAAGTCGAAGTTTTAGGCAGGTCTCTTGAGAATTTCCCAATACTTTGTCATACACTTCCTCCCAGTGCTACTGTGGATGGTTTGTTGGGTCTTGATTTCTTTCGGGGTGTACGTTTGGTGGTGAATCTAAAGGAAGGAATCGTCGCTTTAGGAGATTGTGAACATTAAAGCAATTCATGAATTATAAATTATGCTTGTAAAGATATTAAAAAGTAAGTTGCATCGCGCAATGGTTACAGAAACCAAGCTGCACTATGCCGGCAGTATCGCAATAGACTCGACACTGATGGAAGCAGCCGGCATTCTGCCTTATGAGTCTGTTTTGGTCGCCGATTTAAACAATGGCAGCCGGCTGGAAACCTACGCCGTTCCTGCGGAAGCCGATTCCGGCCGGGTCGTAATACTTGGCGCAGCCGCTCAACTCGTCAAGCCAAAGGACACCGTTATCATTTTTGCCTTTGGTTACTATACGCCCCAGGAGGCAGAGAAACTTAAACCCAAAGTCGTCGTCCTCGACGAAAATAACAAAATAAAGATAGTGGACAGCAGTTCGTGACTCGAACGAGACACGAGCGACGAGTAACGGAATACGAAATAGATGTATCCTGAACTTTTTGAGATACCTTTTATCCATTTGACCGTTAAAAGTTACGGCCTGATGATGGTCGTTGGTTTTCTCTCCGCCATTTCCTTGATAAGACACCTTAGCCGCAATATCACGCCCAACCCTCAGCTCATTACCAACGCAGCCCTTTACTCCCTGATAGCCGGAGTGGCAGGCGCGCGCCTATTTTACGTTCTGCATCATCTCGATGAGTTCCAGAGTAGAGATTGGGTTTATATTTTTGCTATCTGGCAGGGCGGCCTGGAGCTTTTAGGCGGCGTGATTTTAGCCATCGCTGTCATCTTCTTTTACCTCTGGTACCATAAGCTCCCCATCCGCCGTTACCTTGACATTTTGGCTATCGGCCTGATGCTGGCGCTGGCCTTCGGCAGAATCGGCTGCTTTCTAAACGGCTGCTGTTTTGGCAAACCTGCAGAACTGCCCTGGGCCGTCCGCTTCCCGTATGCCTCACATGCTTACAAAAGCCAGATATATTGGAATCCGAAAAGGAATCGCCCCCTGCCTCAATTGAAATTGCCGCCCGAATTTTCCGTTTACAATAACAATGAAAATGGCATACGACCCCATGACTTAAAACCCTATGAACAGTTAACGCCGGAACAGAAGAATATGGTTGACAAAGGCCCGTATCGCTGTCTGCCTGTCCACCCCACCCAATTGTATTCATCTGTAAACGCCGCTTTTTTGGCTCTTATACTTTATCTCTTCTGGCGAAGGTCCCGAAACACAGCCGGCTCCAAAAACACTACGAGACTCTTTAGCAATCCCGGCTGTACATTTGGATTGATGTTCGTACTTTACGGCATCACCCGATTCCTCATAGAATTTCTACGCGATGATAACCCCTTTGAGCATGCCTGGTGGGCAATGTACAGAGGCGGAACTGTTTCCCAAAACCTGGGAATTTACATGGCCATTTTTGGTCTGGTCTTAATGCTAATATTTCATAGAATGAGAACACAACAACCGAAGTAACGTATAGACGATAAAAAGATACAGATGCCTTATATACGCAATACGAAATACGAGTAAAATATGGGCCTTTACGATAGAGATTACACTCGGGCAGATTACCAGTCTAAATTCCGCAGTGCGCCGCAGATGAGGATGGCCTTTCCGCGGATTACACCGGTGGTCAAGTGGCTGCTGATTATCAACGTTGCGGTGTTTTTTGTGCAGATTTTAGGAGCGGACACGCTGCTGGTGCGGTGGTTTGCAGTTTATCCCCACACTCTCGGAATGACTTTGCAGATTTGGCGACTTATAACGTACCAATTTCTGCACGGCGACACCTTCCATATCCTTTTTAATATGATCGTCCTGTACTTCCTCGGCTCCACACTTGAACGCCACTGGGGCAGCAAGAAATTTCTGGTGTTTTATCTTGCCTGCGGTATGGTAGGTGGTCTCGTTTACCCGCTCCTGCTCGGACTGAAAATAATTTCACCACATCCCATACACGGTGTTCTTCCTCTTGTCGGTGCATCCGGAGCCATACTCGGCGTGCTGGCCGCCTGCGCCATACTCTTCCCCCACATTATCGTACTTTTCGTCTTTTTCCCGCTGCCAATCAGAGTAGTTGCACTTATATTGACCCTGTTTGCTGTCTTCGGAATCATTACAGGTGAAAATGCCGGCGGAGAAGCCGCTCACCTGGGCGGTATGGCAGTGGGCGCCATTTATGTATTTTCACAGTCTTGGCGGGATAAACTGAAATTAAAAGTCCGGGCTGACCAATGGGAAAAGAAAATGGCTGCCCGGCGTAATCTGCAATTGGAACTTGACCGCATCTTGCAAAAGGTCCACGACTCCGGCATCCACAGCTTAACCTCAAAAGAAAAAAAGATACTCAAACAGGCTACTAAAGTTGAGCAAACGCGAAACAAATTATAAAAACAAAAATATTTAGCCCCGCAATTCATTGCGGGGTTTCCTTGAACTGCCGTAAGTTGCTGCAATCTCAAAAGTATTTCGCCCTCAGTTTCACTGGGGCTCGTTTAGCCCTCGCCGGCACGGCGATGGTATATGATGCCACCCCAGACCCAAAACAGTTGCAATTTCAAAACAATTTGGTATGTTCAAGAATATTTAGCCCCCAAATTTATTTGGGGGTTTTACCTGTTTTGAACATTTGGTCATTTGAAAATTCGAATTTGTTTCGGATTTCGAATTTCGGATTTCGGGTTTAATGTGCCTATGAGTATCGCCCATAAAGAAGTGAGCACCAACTATGAACGTTGAAAGAGCAAAGAACAAAGGCAAGGTATATCTGGTAGGCGCCGGCCCGGGCAGGGCGGATTTGATTACCGTTCGCGGGGCAGAGCTTCTTAAGGCCGCCGACTGTGTAATCTGCGATAAGTTGGCCAATCCAGCTTTATTGAATTACGCCGGCCCCAATGCAGAGATTATCCACGTCCCCAAAAGAATCGGCAGCGGTTCGTTTACGCAAGAAGAAATCAATAACCTTTTAATCGAAAAGGCCTCCAGCGGACAAACTGTAGTCCGGCTAAAGGGCGGCGACCCCTGCATCTTCGGCAGAGGTGCTGAAGAGGCGGCATTGCTCGCCAAGGCCGGAATCGATTTTGAGATAGTGCCCGGCGTGACCGCTGCTATCGCGGCTGCTGAGTACGCCGGTATTATGCTCACCCACAGGGACTACAGCTCGCAGGTGGTTTTTATTACCGGCCAAGAGGCAGATAATAAAGCCAATAGTAATATCGACTGGCACCTGCTTGCCAAATTCAGCGGCACCATAGTTTTTTATATGGCGATGGGCAATCTGGATTTTATTGTCGAGCAGCTAATAAAAAACGGAATGGAGCAAGAGATGCCGGCCGCGGTAATTGCTGATGCTACCCTGCCGACCCAAAGAACTGTAAGGGCTTCACTTCGACAGCTAAGTGATAAGTGTAAGCAGGAAAAAACTGAACCGCCTGCGATAGTGGTAATCGGCGCTGCTGCAGATAGTGACACGAAGCTGAACTGGTTTATGAAAAAGCCATTGTTTGGCAGGAATATTGTTGTAACTCGCGACCGTTGCGGTAATGCCGGTTTTGCGGCTAAGATTATTCATCGAGGCGGCAATCCGATAGAATTTGCGACAATAGGAATCAAGCCGTTGACGCAGACAAGTCAGTTTTTACAGACACTTGCCAAACTCGCAGAATACGATTGGATAATCTTTACCAGTGCAAACGGCATGACCATTTTCTTCGATTGCTTACAAAGTTTGCAGAAGGATAGCCGCACTTTTGGTTCTGCGAAAATTGCTGCAATAGGCAGTGAAACTGCGGCTAAATTAGGCGAGTTCGGCATAAAAGCGGATTTTGTCCCGACTGTCTTTACCGGTAAGGAACTTGGCAAACAATTAATCGGCTTTGCGAATTTGCAGGGCAGGAAGGCTTTGCTTTTGCGCTCGCAGCTTGCCTCAGATGAGCTTGGCGAGCTGTTGGAGCAAGCCGGAGCCAAAGTCGATAATGTAGCTATTTATACCGTTGTAACAGAGAAAACCGAATGTAAGTGGCTAACAGAAATGATTAGCAGAGGTGAGATTGATTGGCTGACGTTTGCAAGTCCTTCTTCGGTCAAGGGCTTTTTCGCGCAAATCCAGAGTGATTTAGTAAATTCAAGTAATGTTAAAGTAGCGTCGATTGGGCCGGTAACTTCCGAACAATTGAAAAATCTTGGCATCAGGGTTGACGTAACAGCAAGAGAGCATACTACTGACGGCTTACTTGGTGCCATCGAAAGAACGCACGAATGATAAATATCTCAAAGCTATATTGCGGCCTGGCAGGTGAGTCTGACGGCTTGCGCTATCGGAGGGAAAATTCATTTGGCCCCGTGATTGTTTACAATTGTACCAGCCGGTGCAATTTGCGGTGTTTGCACTGCTACAGCAGTTCGCAACCTGATTATTATACCGATGAGCTGACTACGGAGCGAGCGAAGCAATTACTGTCGGAGCTTGTGGAGGTGAATTGTCCGGTGCTGTTGCTCAGTGGAGGGGAACCGATGTTGCGCAATGATTTATTTGAGTTGTTGGCGAAAGCGAGACGATTAGGGCTGCGAACCGTCATTTCCAGCAACGGCACATTGATCGATTCGGGAACCGCCGGGCAGCTTGCCGCCGCTGGCGTAAGTTATGTGGGTATTTCCATTGATGGCGATGAAGAGTTCCACGATAACTTCAGACAGGTAAAGGGCAGTTTCAAAGCGGCCCTGGCAGGAATTGAAAATTGCAAAAACGCAGGCATAAAAACCGGCTTGCGTTTTACTATAACAAAAGCAAACGCAGACCAGGTTCCTGTTGTCTTTGATATTGCCGCTTCAACGGGCGTAAGACGAATCTGCTTCTATCATTTAATTCGGAGCGGCAGAGCGAAGGAGCTTGACGGACAAACTTTAGCGCCCGAACAAACGCGGCAAACTGTCGATACAATAATAGAAAAGACCGATGATTTTGCCCGCAAAGGCCTGATAGACGAGGTGCTTACTGTGGGCAATCACGCCGATGGGCCCTATCTTCTCGTAAAGATGGCCGGAGAAACTCAAAACTCAAAACTCAAAACTCAAAACTACGAGATGGCCAGACAGCTTCTGCTTGCCAATGGCGGCAATAAAATCGGAGAGAAAATCGCCTGCATCGGTTGGGATGGCAGCGTACACACCGACCAATTTTGGCGAAATTATTCGGTTGGTAGCGTTAAAGATAAAACTTTCAAGCAGGTCTGGGAAAATTCGAATGAGCCGGTCCTGAATAAGCTGCGCAATAAATCTAAATTTGCTGATGTCAGATGTCTCAAGTGTAAATGGTTTGATTTGTGCAAAGGCAACTTTAGATTTTTGGGCACCGAAACCGGCCCGGAATATTGGCTTAACGAACCGGCCTGCTATCTTACAGATGAGGAAATAGAAAATTCAAAAATCAAAGATTAAAAAGCAAAATGACAAATTAAAGTTCAAAAATATGATAATTGGTTAAATGGTTAATTGGTTAGATAATTACCGTTCACCACTCACCAGTTACTAATTTTTTGTCTTGTTCTTTTTGCATTTTGCAATGTAATTTTGACATTTACATTTTGATATTTAATTTTTTTTAGGAGTCATTAATGGGTTTTCCAAAAAACAGAATGCGACGCCTGCGCAGCAGTGACGCGATGCGAAGGCTGGTGCGTGAAACCAGTTTGAGTGTGGATGATTTTGTTTATCCGTTGTTTGTCCGCGAAGGCGAAGGTCTCAAGGAGCCCATCAAGTCGATGGCCGGCTGTTTTCACTTTTCGCCTGACACGGTCGCCGCCGAGGCCGCCGAAGTTGCCTCGCTAAGGATACCTGCGGTTCTTCTTTTTGGTCTGCCGGGTAAAAAAGATGATATCGGCTCAGAGGCCTGGGCCGAAGATGGCGTTGTGCAGCGCGCAATCCGTGAAATCAAGAAAGCCGCGCCGCAGCTTCTCGTTATTACCGACGTTTGCCTTTGTGCATACACCGAACACGGCCATTGCGGCGTCATAAAGAACGGCAAAATCGACAATGATTCGACGTGCGAATTGTTAGCTAAAGTTGCTTTGTCGCACGCCCAGGCCGGCGCCGATGTAGTTGCCCCTTCGGATATGATGGACGGCCGCGTGAGTTACATTCGCGAAGCGTTGGAAGAGAACGACTTTAAGGATGTAGCGATTATGTCATACGCAGCAAAATACGCTTCTGCCTTTTACGGCCCGTTCAGGGATGCTGCCGAATCGGCGCCGTCGTTCGGCGACCGCAAGAGTTACCAGATGGACTCTGCTAATAGTGACCAGGCGATGCGTGAGATTGCACTCGATATAGAGGAAGGCGCCGACATCGTGATGGTCAAGCCGGCCCTTGCCTATCTCGATATTATACATCGCGCAAAACAGCGATTCGATTGTCCCATAGCCGCCTACAACGTCAGCGGCGAATATATGATGCTAAACTGTGCTGCTGATGCGGGGTTATTAGATAAACAAGCAGCTATGCTGGAAATGCTCACCGCGATTAAGCGGGCAGGTGCGGATATAATAATTACGTACTTTGCCAAAGAAGCAGCACGATTGGTAACTGGTAATTAGTGATTGGTGAATCGTGAATAGTGTTTAGAAAACAGCAGAGATTGGCAACTACCTATTCAGGATTTTGTTCAAAATATAATGTTGTGCGGGTGGCGGCCTCAAGGGCGGCTTGCCTGCACCTCCCTGCTTTCGTGCGAAAGCAAGAAGGGAGGCACAAGTGGGGATGGCTCCGGTGAGATACGAAATACGAAATTTGCCTTGACGCCGATGAAGGTTTAGGGTATTCTTGCTTATGTTTGTTCTTATTCATGGGAAGTAATACAGCAAAATGCACATTAAATACAACGTGACAATTGATGACCATGTGGCGTTATGTTTATTTCACAATAAGCATTCAGCTACAGTGCGTCGCATTAATATTTTTTGGGGCGTCATTTTCCCCGTTTGTTATTGTATTTTCTTTTGCCTTTTGGGCCTGTACAGGCGCGAGTGGACTTCACCTATTTTTGGTATTGTAGTTGGTGGGCTATTGATGCTATGGGCTCTGGCAGGAAGGCGAAAACGTATAGAAAAAGCTACGAGGAGGATGCTTCGTGAAGCTTCTAAAGAAGCTTCTGGACAGGATGAATTAGAATTAACAGAGACCGGCCTTACAGTAAAAAGCAAATACGAAGAATTAAAAGTCGCATGGGAGGCACTTGAGCGGATAGGGTTCACCCCAGATTATACTTTTATTTTCACCGGTGTTGCTAAAGGAATAGTAATACCCCGCGCGAGCTTAATCGAAGGGGACTATGAAGGATTTGATTCCATGCTCAAGGAGACTTTCAAGAATAAGCTGCAGGCTCAGCAGGTTGTGAACATTAGTGAAAAAATCATTGTTGATTCGGAAAAAATCTACAAAGATGACCTCGGTGCGGGCAGACACTCAGGATTTGGTGTGGCTTCGTTTATCATCTCTTTGGTGACTCTTGGTCTTTATGTGTTAATCTTCACGCTTACATTTATTTTCGCGGGAATTGCTCCGGAATCTGTAGATAGGGAATCACCTGTAGCACGAGTCTCCGTTTTCTTGCTGTTGTTAGGAATCCTTGCAAACTTAATAGGTTTAGTACTTGGAATAGCTGGTGTAAGGCAAAAGAATCGTAAGAGACTGCTGTCAATTTTAGGCATAATTTTTAACTCTGCAATTCTTATCGGCTTTATGGTTCTCATTGCGATTACAAAGCCGGTATCTTAGTTTCGTAGGCTGGGCTTTATCCCATCCGGTTCTCTATCCCATCCAGCAAATTCAGATACGCGAATTGGCACGTTAAATGATTATTGATAAATGATTATTTTCTCTGCGTAATCAGCGAAATCTGCGTCTAATTTTTCTTTGTGTCTTCGTGTCTTTGTGGCACGTGAAAATAGGCAAGCATTTCAATCAAATCTGCGGGTAGTTGGAAGGTAAAATCGGAAAATTGCAAAAAATTTTTACTCCTTTTCTCACATCGAGCTACGAGAATCAGGAACCGGGAATCGACCACTATTTTCGACTCAAATGCGCATGTTCGCCCTATTATAGAGGCGCGTCTTTTTTTGCCCCCGGCCGAAAACAGGCCAAACCAAATTTAATCGTTAGGAAATGGTTTATGATGAATAATCAACTACCAACTGTCATCTGTCTTCTGCCCTCTGTCCTTC
>JAUWBI010000053.1 GCA_030601745.1 Phycisphaerae bacterium | reverse complement strand
AAGAATTTCTCCGTATCTCCGTGGGCACGCTCTACCTTCTCGGCCTTATAGGCCTCTGCTGCCAGGATTATGCTCCTGGCTTGTCCCCGTGCCTTGGGGATGATGTCCTCATTATACCCATCAGCTTCTTTGATTAATTTTTCCTTATCCTCCTTGGCGCTTACCACATCGCTAAATGCCGATGCAACCTCTTTTGGCGGCTGGACAGTCTGAAGCTTGACCTCGATTATTCGGAGGCCGCTGTCATAGCCATCCATTATTCGCTGCAAAAACTCGCGGATGTCGATCTCAACCTGAAGTTTTTCCTCGATAAGGACATCGTCAATTGGTCTTTGTCCGACGACCTGTCTTAAGGCGACCTCGGCGGCATCTTTCAACGCACCCTGGGGTGCCTCTAAGTCACGCACATTGAAAAGATAGTCGGCTGGGTCTTTTATTTGATACTGGACTATGATCTGGGCATCGATTATCTGCTCATCGCCGGTAAGCATCAACGATTCCTGGGGATAGAACGCATACCTTGCCGGCGGGCCCGGGGCAATTGTCCTGAACCCTATTTCTATGCGCCTCACCTGCTTTACTTTCGGTTTATCAACTTTTTCAATCGGCCAGGGCAGCCGGTAATGCGGGCCGGGCTCCGTTATTCTGACCGCTTTGCCGAATCGCCTCACAACGCCCTGCTCGTCAGGACTGACGATATATATCCCTGACAAAAGCCACAGGGCCAGGACAATTGGCGGTGCCCATTTGAGCCAGGGGAACCAATCTTTGGGAAGTCTAAATTCCGCCCTATAATCACTCCATCTAAGACTTATCTGTTTCATACGAAATCCTTTCCAAGACACAAGCGACGTAAACTCACTATTATATATCGTTGATTATAGGTCACCTCGGCGCAGCGTCAACAAAAATCCATTTTATTTTTTTATTTTGGAACGCAAATTGACGCCGTCGCTGAGCAGACATCATTTTCTGACAGGAGATTTATGTCATCAGCGAAGTTGGTATCAGCACCAATGTCAAAACATCACGCTTTTGGTACCTGGCCTGGCTACAGTAATGTTACGCAGAAAGGGCTGCTCTTATCCAAATGAGTCGTTCGAAATGGCCGTGGAAGTGCCGAAAGTGGAATTCTGAATACAACAGGCGGGTCCCTAAAGAATGAAAAACGAAAAGGGCAAAAGTCCCGGCGAAAGTGCGGTTGAAACAAGATATTTACTTATGCCGGGCAAACCCACTGATTATTTAACAACTTATCCACAGAAAATCCAGGTGTTCTTATACTCTTAACTTCTTGTCCAACAAAGCTTTAGGGATTTGCCTTGTTTGACATATAACAATTTCACCGCCGCTGCGAGCGAAGCGAAGCAATATCCATCGTAACATCTCCAATAACAAGACAGCGAATCTGGCCGATATCGAGCTCAGGGGCCTTAACCACCACAAGGTTATCGCCCTGCTGCCAATCGGCTATTACACCTATGGCCACATCCGTACCTTTTTTATCCCTCAATGCGACCAGCCGACAGACAAGGCTCTCCCGGCTTAATTTCCGAGCGAAAACATCCTTGTTTTCACCGACGTCGGGAACCTTCGCATCGTGCTTCGGTTTCCGACCCGGCTGGATTGCTATGTTACTTAAGCTGATATTATAAAGGCGGGAGTCTCGAAAGTATTTTATAAATTGGCTTTGCCGATAGCTTCGCCTATCTTGCGGCGATTTGTGCGGTATTCGCGGCGGAGATTCAATCAGCTCAACCTGCAGGTCAAGAGACTGCAGACCGGCAAGGATGTCACTTAGCTCATCGTTGCGCTGCACCGCCAAAATCAACTTCGGCTTTAATATTTGCTGCACCGTCCACCATAAAGCGGCTGCCGCCGGCCCGCTGATAAAGCCCGGGGTGTCGATTATCATCAGCCTGGCGGCTTCGGATACCTGCCGAACACACTGTACGATGGCTGCGGTCAACTGCAACAGATGGCCCACCGGCGTTACATCGCCAACGAAGCCGATACCGCCGACGGCAAGCTGTGAAAAATCAACTTGCCGGCTATCAACAAGGGCCCATCCAACCGTTGTAGGTGGTCCAATATGGGATTGGCCAATATCTGCATCGATAATCCCAACGGGCTGCTGCCTGGCCAGGTACTTTGCCAGAGCCCCCGTGAGAGTAGTTTTGCCGGTATCTGCTGCACCAAGAATCAAACATATACCTGTTTTTATTAAGCCCCGGCTTAAAAGCTGCTGAGCAATTTTGTCGGCCCAATCCTCTGACATAGAGCTTGCGTCCTATAATTCAACTGTGACAATACCCTACCACGACCATATAGATAGGTTCGAGATAGTCCGGCAGCGACAAAACTTTGCTGACAGAGCTATCATCAAAAGCACCCACGGCGACAGAGCCAAGCCCTAAAGCCTCGGCCTGAAGGTGGACATTCTGAGCAGCGTGGCCGGCTTCCATATAAACGTAACGAATGCCCCGCTGGCCATAGCGCTTCGTTGTTCTGCTGAACTGGGCCGCAAAGACCAGCGTCAGCGGTGCTGCTGCAACAAATTCCTGTTCCCACGCAGCCGAGGCAAGGGCCGAACGAAGGTCTTGCTCCGTCAGTTTCTCAAGTGAATGTTCAGCAGGTAAATAGTGGAAAAAACCATCACTTTTCACAACAAAAAGCTCCAAGGGATAGGTCGCACCCGCTGAAGGTGCGTTGCGATACTTACTGGCAGCGCCTTGACCCTGGGCCACCCAGACCAATTGGCCTATTTGCTCAAGCGTAAGAGGCCGCGGCAAAAAATCTCGCCGGGACCGCCGTGCAGCTATAGCCCGCTCCAATGACATCGAGCCATCTTCATTCGGCTTAGGAAGAGTTATTACTGTGCCCATTTTTTAATCGACTATTTTCTATTCACCATTGATTGTGTTTGGTTAAATGGTAATTAGTTAAATGTTATTTACAAGTCACCAGTCACCAATTACCAGTTACCAATTACCCGTCCGTAGGGTGTGCACTGCACACCATTAGTCTCCCTCTTCCTTTTGGAATAATGCCAGTTGCTTTAACAGAATCGACTTCGCAGCGCCTTTATCTGATTTCCTGCCCATTTTAACTTTTCCTGATTCTTCGAAAACACTACGGACGGCCAATCTTAATTCGTTCCGGTCAAAGCATCTCAGGTGATAGTAATACACGTCTTGTTCTCGTACCTTGGTTTCTAATTCCAGAGTATTCTTATCTGCGGTCATAATTATTGGGGTATTTTTGCTGATCATTTTGATAAGTGGAACCGCCTCATAGCCCTTCATCTCGGGCAGCTCCACATCCATAATGACGCAGTGAAAGTTTATAGTTTGCATCTGTTCAGCCGCCTGAGCAACAGATTTGGCTATTTCCGGCTCGCAACGTTCACGCCCAAAACGTCCGTACTCAGAGTGAAAAAGAAGGAATAGCTCCTGTGCAGTCTTAGGCTCAGGTTCAACTATTAGTATTCTTCTAATCATATTCACAAGCTCCAATTACCTCACCACAACTAACCACAATTTGCGTGCCAACGAACGATTCTAACCAATTCCGTATTTCCTCAACTTCAACCGTAGGGTTTCGCGGTCTATTCCCAATGCCTCCGAGGCCTTGCCTATGTGCCCGTTTAACGCCTCAAGTGTCCTGATAATGTGTTCTCTCTCTACATCAGTTAGGGACTTGGTCCCATCAGCATCGGAACTCGAAGGTGTTTTACTGCCCAGTTCATAATACCATAAATCATCAGGCTCTATCACACCGCTTCTGGTCAATACGACTGCTCGCTCAACAACATTCTCCAGCTCTCTTACGTTTCCAGGCCAATCATATTCAGTTAATACCTTCATAGCACAATCAGAGATAGCAGTTACGCTCTTCTCTCTCTTTGTATTATGCTTCCTCAAAAAATGATTTGCTAATAGAGGAATATCTTCTCTTCTTTCCCGTAAAGGAGGTAAAACAATCGGAACAACACTCAGGCGATAAAACAGGTCCTCTCGGAAAGTTTGCTCCTTCACACATTTCAGCAAATCTTTATTTGTGGCGGCAATGATGCGCACATCCACTTTGATAACCTGTGAGCTTCCCACTCTCGTAATCTCTCTTTCCTGGAGCATCCGAAGCAATTTCGTCTGAATACTCATACTAATATTTCCAATCTCATCTAAGAAGACTGTTCCATCATTCGCAACTTCAAACCGCCCGTATTTGGTTTCAGTCGCTCCCGTGAAGGAGCCTTTAACGTGCCCGAACAGTTCACTTTCAAAGAGGCTCTCAGCTAAACCTCCACAGTCTACCACTATGAATGGTTTATCCCTTCTACTACTTTGGCTGTGGATAGCCCTGGCTATGAGTTCCTTTCCCGTGCCGGTCTCCCCGGAAATGAGCACAGTGCTACCGGTTGGTGCCACTTTCCGCACCAGCTCTTCAACCTTTCGCATCGATGCACTTCTGCCGACGATTACCTCCATGCCAAATCTGCCCTTTAACTCGGCCCGGAGTAAAACATTTTCGAGCGAAAGTTTTCTCTTCTCCAATGCTCGCCTGGTTATCATCCTCAAACTGTCTGGTGTGAAAGGTTTGGGAATAAAATCATAGGCCCCTGCTTTCATGGCCTCTACGGCGGACTCTATGGTTGCATACCCGGTAATGACGATTACCACAATTTCCGGGTCCTCTTCTTTTACCTTCTTCAATACTTCCATACCGCTTAAACCGGGCATTTTCAAATCAAGGATGACAAGGTCAAACGATTCTCTCTCCAGCATAGATAGCCCTTTCGAACCGTCCTCGGCTACTTCT
The DNA here is from genome assembly GCA_030601745.1 of Phycisphaerae bacterium. Lineage (GTDB taxonomy): Bacteria > Planctomycetota > Phycisphaerae > Sedimentisphaerales > Anaerobacaceae > JAUVYQ01. Next base: position 19,925 of record JAUWBI010000053.1, on the reverse strand, counting down.
ACCCTATTTTCGTCTCGCAAGAGCGTCTGCTGGCACGAATCTCGCATGCTTTCCTCATCATCAATGACTAAAATGTTAGCTTCGCTGCTCATTTACTTCTCCTTTCGTTTTAGAGGCAATCTGATAATAAAGTTGGTTCCCTTGCCCGGTTCGCTTTTCACTTCTATCGTCCCTTTGTGCCTGGCAATGATTCCGTGGCTGATAGCCAGGCCAAGCCCGGTCGCGCGGCCAACTTCCTTGGTGGTAAAGAACGGTTCAAAGACCTTGTCTCGATTCTCCGGTGGGATGCCACAACCTGTATCGGTGAACTCGATTTCGATATATTTATTGTCAGGAGCCGTTCTGGTTGTAACCGTCAGCTCGCCCTTTCCTTCCATGGCCTCGGCAGCGTTCAAGATAATATTCATGAACACCTGCTGCATCTGACCAACATCCATCAATACCTTTGGCAGAGAAGGACAAATGACTTTGGTTATTTTAACATTTTGGAATAATGCCTGATTTTCAACTACGCCTAATGTACACTCTAAAGTCTCATTCACACCTGACTCCTCAACCTTGGGTTCAGTTTGACGGGCAAAATCCAGCAAGCCCTTTACGATGTCCTTGCACCGTGAAGCTTCCGTGACGGCTTTTTCCAGATTCTTACGCAGGACATCCTTTTCTTCCAAATCCTCTAACGCCAGATGAGTGTACATCAAAACAGCCCCAAGTGGATTGTTGATTTCATGGGCAACACCGGCAGCCAGTTGGCCCAGCGTGGCCAGCCTCTCCGATTTCATTATCTGTTGACTGGTGTATTCCTTTAACTTGTCGTCTCTTTCTTTGAGTGAAGAGGCCATAAGGTTGAATGTTTCTGCAAGTTCTGCTATCTCATCTTTCTGGGTAATCTTAACCCTGTATTCAAGGTTACCATTCGCCCACTGCTGCGAGGCAGACACTAAACCTCTAATCGGCTGCAATACCCCGTTAGCCAGAAAACTGGAAACGGTCAGAGCGATAATCATCCCGACAAGCGTTATCCCCAAGAACATTGCGATAGCTCTCTTTCGCATATCCATAAATTTCTCTTCTAAAATTCCGACATAAAGCACACCAATTGTCTCTGCCTTAACATTCTTTATAGGTTCATAGGCGGCGATATACCAGTTATTCACTACAAATGCCCTGTCTATCCAGGGCAGCCCTTTTAGCAGAACCTGCTCGTACACCTCTTCAGATACACGTGTCCCAATTGCGCGGCCTCCGTCCTCTCCCATAACATTTGTTGAGATGCGCAGGTCTCCTTGAAAGATGGTCGCTGTGCCGATATCCTTTCCTTTATATTTGACTCCCTGATATACTGTCTCTTTGACCCTGTCAACGATCCCGTAGTTTCGATTAAGTAAATTGCCGCCATATAGTACGCCAATCACCCTGCCATCATCCCTGAAAACAGGTGCTGCGGCTTTTATCATCATTCCCGAAGTCTGCTCAGTTTCCAGGGTCGGCTTTGCTTTTGGAGTAGGGATAAATTCTATATGCGCTTGCTCAGCAAGATCCAACCCTTCTTTTATGAGCTCCTCCCTCCGAACTATCACCGTCCCGGCAACTACTTCCTCCACCGACAATACCTCGCTCACCAGCTCATCGTGTGCTTGATTGTCACCGCTGACAGATAGATTTCGGGTCCGGACGATGACCTGCCCAATTTTGTCCGCAAGAGTTAATACGTCCAGTGACTCCGCCTTTCTTATTCCGTCCAGCTCTTTTTGGAGCCTTTCTGTATCGTTATCCAAAATAGCGTCTTTTATGAAAAACCTCAAAGCAGTGAAACGCACTATGTCTTTGATGTTGTCGGTTTCTTCACGGTATATCTCCCGCGCAGAGTTCAGGTCGTTTTTCACTTTATCCTGAGCCTGACCGATTATGCCTGTGCCGATTAACTGCATACCTACGAGGGTAGCGACCACCCCGCATATAATAATTACTGCCAGAAAACTTGTAATCAACTTTGTCCTTAGCGAGATTTTCATAATTTCCCCTGAAAAGCTGCGGAATTTGTCTAAAATACAGAACTCTTTGAAAGAGGTTCCAAACGGCAAAATCTCATTCTTTTCGTCCGGCTTAATATCTTACCAAAATTGCAACAGCATGCAAGCTGATACGTGGCGAACGCCGCTCAGCACGAACGACTTATTTTGTTGAATTCCTTTACGCTAATGCGGAACACGAGCGATAGCATACCGGTCGGATGTGAGCACAAGCCGTTCGCATCACCACCTCTCAGCAAGTTCAGACCAAATATCGAAGTCGCAGATCCGGCATCTGTTTGACGGAATCCGGCCTTCCTTGAACGGAATCAATAGCGAAGTCGAAGATCCGGCTTTAGACGGGCATCTGCCCTACGAGCAACAATAATGTATCGTTGCCCAGCAAATCAAGGCATCAGGCCACCTGATAACCTGATAACCTGCTTCAGTTGCCTTTGGGCACTGACCAGGAAAAAGGCCTGGGGGCGTCGGGAAATGGCAATTTGTCAAACCGTTTACCGCTGGCGGGTGTCTTTCCGAAAAAGACCTTATCTGCAAAGTCAACGAGTGTGCGCCAATCGTCTTCGTTCTGAGCATGGCCGCCGGTACGAAAATAGATGCCGAGTTTGTCACCGGCGCCTAAAAACTCAAATACCGGCCGGGCGCCGCGGTGAGATTGCTGGGTGCCATAAGGATTGGCCCACAAATCGCCAAGCGCGTCAATAGAAATCAGCGCGCGCGGTGCAACCAGCGCTTTGAGAAAATGCTGGTCAAACGGAAGTTTAGTCTCTTTGTATGCGAAATCTCGAAACCGTGGATGAAACCAATACGCAAATCTTTCCGGGGCCGTTATGCGCTCTAAGGACTCCGATTTTTTGCCCTCGAAGCGGTAGCAGCCCGCGCCACCACAGCCGGAGCCGTTCGGCACAACCAGCGCAATTCTTTCATCAAGGGCACCCGCCAGCAGTGCAGTTTTGCCGCCGCGCGAATGACCCGTAAAAGCTATTTTCCCCTTGTCAACCACATCTAACATCACCAGATAATCAATGACGCGCATGCCTCCCCATGCCCACACCGCCAGCGTAGCCCAGTCATAATCCGGATAGGCCGCCTGGGCCGACCCGACGGCATCTTTCCTGTCCGGGTCAAGGTCGGTGCGGACATAATCGGCGACAATATAGCCACATTTAATAATCTCCTCAGCTATGGGCACATTAAAGATACGGCGGTCATTTTTCAGAATGACCGGAAACGGCCCTTTGCCTTTTGGAATGATGATGCCGACATTGATTTTCACTCTTCCTTCAGGCCCCATCGAAAGGAGAACGTGTTTTTTGGTCGCACCGCCATCGTAAACACTTTCAGATGATAATTCTTTTGCAATAATAATCTTCGGCGCCGGCGGCATGTGACCGTACTGATAGTACAACATCATCGCTTTAATTTCCTCGCGACGCCTGTCCCAATCCGCCCTGGTTTTGACCCGCGTCCCATTGTCCATAAGAAACGGGTCGGGAAGCTCCTTGACATCGGCCAGCTCATCCACACCGGGCATATCCACAACGCCGGACGGATTGGTGCCGGCACAACCGAGCATTCCCGGCAAAAGCAGTATTAACACAAGACCCCATCTTTGATTCATTATTCTGTTGCAGGATTGTCCAATCATAACTATTCCTCCTGGTGATTTAACCATTTACCATTTAACCACTCACCAGTTACCAATTACCGGCTACCAATCACCAATCAAAATCAGCCGTTCATTATGTATTAGTACTATGGGCTCACGGTGGTCCAAGTGCCTTCAGGAGCCGCACCGCCGCTTCGACCATCATTTCGCCGCCTCCGGGGGCGATTCGCGAGTTGACCGTCTCGTAACTGCCCTCGGCGAACGCCTTCTTCGTGGGGATGTAGCCGGGCGCGTCCTGGCACAGTTCGATTACCAGCGTGGTCGGAAAGGGGCTGGCGCGCTTGATTGCAAGACCCAGGTCAACGAAGACCTCGCCTGGCAGGCCGACCACGGCTACGTTATGGCTCAGCCGAAAAACCTGGACTTCGAGCGGCATCGTCTCGCCCCGCCCCTCCGAGGGGCGGGACTCACCGCGCCGCATCTCAATCGCCAGAATCTTGTACGCCTCGACCTGTTCAAGGAACGATAGTTCCCTGGTGCCGACCTTCTTGATATTCTCACGGGCCCACGCAAGCTCCTTCGGTCCGTAACGTTGAAGCGGCGCCTGAACAATCTCGCTTCGCACCGCAAGCGCTGGCTCTGCGACGGCCTTCAGACACCCCACTTTCGCATTCACCGTTTCGGCTAACGTCTTGCCGATGTAGTCCGTCTTGAGGCGCTCCTTCTTCGTAACGTCGATGTGGTTGATGTCACCACACGCGCCCGTACCGAACAGCAGAACGAACTCTTTGCCGAACATCGCGCGGAGCGACTGCTCTAAGTAGAAAGGATAGTCGGCTGCGTACCTGGTTCCGCCGACCGTGTCAAGGTGGAGGGCGAAGTTCACCAGCGCCGCAGCGGCCCTGCCGCCGTCCGCCTCGCGGAAAAAGACAATCCCGACCTCAGGGTCGATTGGGCCGGCGGCCCGGACAATGTCAGGGTTCAGCACGCCGGGATTGAACCGGACGGTCCCGTTTTTCATATGAAATCGCCGGTTGAACGAAAGGCCCTGCTGCTCGGCCACCCCGGCTTCGAGCCGGATGGGCTTTGCTGCCGCGTCGGCTTGCGTTATGACCTTGACGAGTTTCGCTACGAGTTCGGACGGGTAATCCACCTTCTCGCACGGGTCGCTGCCATACTTAGCCACCGAGAGGTCGTGGAAGTGCTTTCTAAGTGCACCAAAGTAGAGCGGTCCGGTATGCGTGTGCGTGGCGGCAATGAGAATGTTCGAGGCCGGAATGCCGGTCTTCTCGGCGGCCTGTCTGCGGGCACGCGACGAGACGTCGAGCGACAGGCCGATGATGTCGCAGAAGACCAGGGCCGCACGCTCATCACCCTGGCGAAGGACGATGGCCTTGGCGTGTAGCGGGTTCGACGTGCCGGTGCTCAGCCGCTCGCGAAAGTATCCGCTCATGCGGTAGCCAACGGGCGGGGTGATGTCGATGACCGCGATGCCTGCGGTCAGTTCGGCTGCAGCAGTCATAGGCGGCGGCGCGGCAACGGAGGCCTTCTGCCCGGTCAGCTCCTCTAAAAACCGTCGGGCCTTCCTGGCCTCGGCGAGCGTGTGCTCAAGGTCTCCTCGCCCCGCCCCTCCGAGGGGCTGGTCAAGGAGGGGCTGGGCTCGCTCAAGGCACTCCACGACCAGCGGACCGCGGGTGAAGCCCCCTTTCTTAAGGCGAGTGAGAACCGCCGGGAAGTCCACCTGGCCCGTCCCCGGCGTCACCAGGACATTCTTGGGGTGCCTGTAATCCTTGACGCACATACCGACCACGAGCCCATCAACAGCGGCGGCATCGGCGACCGGGTCGAGTTCGCCGTTCGAGTAGTAAAGGATGTTCCCCGGGTCGTACCAGATGCGAAAGTTCCTGTGGCCGATCATCTCGACGGTCTTGCGGCATTGCGGCCCCGTGGCATTCAGGCCGCCGTGCGGCTTGATGCTGATGCCGATGCCCTTCTCCGCGGCGTAGTTGCAGCATTCGGAGATGGCCTTGTAATAGACCTCGTAGAGCTTCTCGCTGCCGGTTCCGCCCATCAGCAGGTTTTTCGCGCCGCAGGCGGCACAGTTGTCGATGAGTTTCCTGAGGCCCTCGATGCCCGCCTCAAGTGACTTCGCAACCGGGATACCGCCGCCGTATACCGATAGGACTGCCAGGCCGCGCTTCTTCACCTCTTCGCCGACCCGCTCGGCCTCTTCGAGCGTGGTCGAGACCGAAATAACCAGCCCCGTCCTGGACTTGGTGGTCATCAGGCCCGCATACTTGAAACCCGCCTCAGTGATGGCGTCGAGCGCCACGCGGTAATCCTGCCGGTCCCAGGGACGCGTATAGCAGCCAATCTGCCACAGGCCTGCCCCTACAATTTGGTCTTTGGCGCCGATGACGCGTGTAGGGGCAACCCCGTGTGGTTGCCCTGGGCAGGCACGGGGGCCTGCCCCTACAATTTTTGAATAAAATCTCCGAAGAGACGACCCGGACAGGGCTAAGGCGGCACTGCCTGCTGCCCCGAGCTTCAGGGTCCGGCCCAGAAACTTTCGCCGGGAAAGTTGCTCAAAAGAGTTCATCTGTATTTTCTCCTTACTCGTTACACAAATTCCTCAAAAATAACAGCGCCCCACGTGCTCTACCCCTCGCGAATCTCACGTTTCTCAGAATCATAAATCATTCTGCGGCCGGTGTCGTAGGACTGCATCGCCATTATGACTGCGACCGCGTGCTGATAGCCGGCGTCAATCGAGGCATTCGGCGTCTTGCGGCTACGGAGGCACTGAAGCCAATCAAGGAAGTGGTCCGGCCGCGGGACCTCCTTGACGGGATTCTTGCCCCGTATCTGGCCCATTCTCTTGCCTCCCCCTTCAGCCGTCAGCACCGGCGCTGTCCAGTTCACCATATCCAGCACGCCCTCGTCGCCGAATATCTTGAAGCTGTTTCCGCTGCCGTTGCCGAAGTTCGTCGAGTAACTGACCATAAAACCTTCGGGGTAAATCCACAGGGCCTGCACGTGGTCGGGGCAGGTGAACTTGCGCTCGTCCTTCCACGTGAACGTCCCGCCTAAGCACACGCAGCTCGTAGGGAACTTCGCGCCCGTGATGTAGTGCACCAGGTCGATGAAGTGGCTGCCCAGCCCCGGAACCGACCCGTCGGAGAACTCCCGGTAACCGTACCAGCCCGAGTACAGCACCGGGTCGAACGGACGCATCGGGCGGTCCATCAGGAACTCCTTCCAGTCAACGTCCTTTTCCTTGACGTCTTTCACATACGAATACCAGTAAGGGCGCTCGCCGTTGCGGCACTGCTCGATCCGTCCCACCGTGCCGAGGATGCCCGTCTTGTAGAGTTCGCGACAGCCGGTGAAGCTGGGAAAGCTCCGCAACTGAGTGCCAATCTGAACCACCGTCCCGGCCTTTTTGACAGCGTCGCAGGCGGTCTTAAGTCTATCGAGTCTTTTTGCCAGCGGCTTCTCACAGTAGGCATCCTTGCCGGCCTTGGCGGCGGCTTCGAGGTGAGTGGTGTGCTGGTGGTCGCACGAGGCAATCATAACGGCGTCCACGTCCTTTAGCGCCAGCAGGTCACGGTACGATGAGAACTGCCGCACATCGCGGCCGTACCATTCCTTTACCTTCGCCGCGGCGGCTTCCCGACGCAGCCGCCACGGGTCGCACACAGCCGTGATTTCTATGTTCTCGCTCTCGGCGTGTTTGTGCACGCCGGGCATATGGGCGCCGAGGCCACGGCCGCCGCAGCCTATAATGCCTATCGAAATCCGGTCATTGGCCCCGACGACGCGTGTATCCAGCCCCTCCGAGGGGCGGGATGTAGGGGCAACCCCGCGTGGTTGCCCTGGGCTCCGAAGAGACGACCCGGACAGGGCCAACGCGGCACCCCAAGCAGGGGCCGTCTTCAGGAACTTCCGGCGGGAGCAAGAGTTTTCCATCGCAAAATCCTCCAAAAAGGGGTTGTAGTAGGGGCAACCCCGTGTGGTTGCCCCTACAAATTTCCCGAATTATACCAAATCAATCCTTGAACATACAATTATTTTGGCTGCTTTCTTAAAGAAGATTGACAATCGAGCGGTTAAATGGTAATTGGTTAAACAGTTAAATGGTTAGCAGCTACCAATCACCAATTACCAGTCACCAATTACCAATGGGAAACCTCGGTTTTAGGAAAGGAGAAATGATGACCACGGCAAAATTCCGGATTTCATCAGCGCTTCTATGCCTTTTGGCGCTCTCTTCGGCTCTTGCCGCTCAAAACGTATATGACATCCGCGACTACGGCGCTAAAAGCGATGGCAAAACCCTCTGCACAAAATCGATTCAGGCGGCAATCGACAAGTGCGCCGCCGATGGTGGCGGAACCGTTTACCTGCCGCCCGGAACCTGGCTGTCCGGCACCATTTATATGGAAAGCCACGTAACGCTCCTGCTCGATTCAGGCAGCACCCTACTGGGCAGCCGGAACAAGCAAGATTACGCCCACGCCCACAAACCTCTTGGCGACAGCTCGAAAGGGCAAAGCTTTAGCTACTGGAGTCTGATTGCAGGCTCGAATCTTCAGCACGTCGCCATAAGGGGACGAGGCACAATCGACGGCCAGGGCTCCGCGTTTCGCTGGAAAGGAGGAAACAGACCAAAGGGAATCTATCTGGAAAATTGCAGCGATGTCCTTATCGAAGGTGTCAGGATGCGAAACGCAGGAAGCTGGATGCAGCATTACCGCAACTGCGACCGAGTCACCGTGCAAGGCATCAGCGTATTTAACCACGCCGCATATAACAATGACGGCCTGAACATCGACAGTTGTCGGGATGTATCAATTTCAGGATGCATGGTGGATTCGGACGATGACGCCGTCGTCCTGAAAAGCCTATCGCTCCGCCCTTGTGAGAACGTAACGATTGCCAACTGCATAATCAGCAGCCATTGCAATGCAATTAAGATGGGCACCGAATCCGGCGGCGGCTTCCGGGATATCACGATTACAAATTGCACAATTTGCTCTCCTCGCTATTCCAAAGTCACCTACGGCAGGCAAAGAGGTCTCGCGGGCCTCGCCCTTGAGATTGTCGATGGTGGACATCTGGACCGCATCGCCATTTCCAACATTACGATGAAGGGTATCAGCGTCCCCATTTTCATGCGCCTCGGCAACAGGGCTCGGCAATACGACAAAGACAAGCCCAAGCCGGGCGTCGGAACATTTCGAAACGTCGCCTTGAGCAACATCGTGGCGACCGGCACCTCCAACATCGGCTGCTCAATCACCGGCTTGCCGGGCCATCCTATTGAGAACGTTTCCCTGAGTAATATCCAGTTGGGCTTCGAGGGAGGAGGAGCCAGAGAAGATGCCTCAAAGAAAGTTCCTCAGAAAGAGAAAAGTTATCCGGAGAGCACAATGTTTGGTGTGCTTCCGGCGTATGGGTTCTATTGCCGTCACGTCAAAGGGTTGAAACTTACCAACGTGTTGCTGCAAACAGCAGCCGCTGACCAGCGTCACGCACTCGTATGCGAAGATGTAGAAGATGCGCTTATCGATGCCCTCGATGCTCCGTTCGCCCCTGGTGCCTGCGCGGTTATTCGGCTGACTAACGTCAGAGGGATTTTTGTTCGCGGGTGCAGGCCAAAGGCAGGCACGGATTTGTTCCTTAATCTGCAGGGGCCGCAAAGCGAACGGGTAGTGCTTATGGCCAATGACCTGAGCGCCGTCAGCACGATTGCGAAGATGGCCCCGGATGTCCCGAAGACAGCCCTGGTTCAACAGGCTAACTACCCTGCCGAAGAATAACGTTTGGCCAGAGAGTAGGGGCAGGCCTGCCGGGCAAATTACCAATTACCACTTACCAATTACCACTTACCAGCTCTATCAGAGTTTGGCGCCGCGGGCTATGAGGATACCTTGCAGCTCTTTAAGAGGCCGCAATGATAAATCCGAGCTCAGTCCTTCTGCTGCCAATATCTCATCACAGACAGCCGGAGTAGGATTTTGCGATAGCTTATCAAGGTAAGTGACGCGCTTGTCCTTCCTGGCCGTGGCCGCTATTGCCTCTGCCAGGGCCAGTTGCTTTATAACCGGATGCGGGTCCTCAAGCGCCCTAATGGCGGTAGCCAGCACCTTTTCCTTTTTCAGATTCGCAAGCCGGGCAAGAACTGCCCTTCTCACTTTCCAGTCGCTGTCCTTTCTCAGAAGAGAAATCAAATACTGGATGTCCTTACTTTTCCCCCGGTCAAAGAGCGCTTCTGCAAGAGCAACTCTCAGGACTGCTTGCGAGCGAGCAGATACTTTCTTTTCCTCTAACAGTCTTCGTACCGTAACATAGAAATCATCCTTCGGTTTATAGTCCCGCAGATGCTGCACTACCGTAGCCAGCAGCTCCGGCCTGTCAAGGAATGATTCCTTGCTCAGGACATTGTTGAGAAGATGGGAAGCTGCCTTTTTGTAGCCGGCCAGCATAGAAACAGCCAGTGTCTGCACATCCTTATCAGTATCTGAAGCAAGCTTAAGAATCTGTTGATATGCATCGTCTTTCTGATATCCGCTGAGCGTCTTCAAAGCTATAAGACTGATTGCCTTTTTGAGGTTAAACTTTTGTTTGCCCGCAGATACAGGATAGTTCTTATTCAGTGCCTGGACAAAGACCTTCTGGACTTTTGTTTTGACAGTCGGCTCTGCCTCAGTTAGTCGGGCAAGTCCCAGACCGGCCTCTAATACGGCAAAATACTGCTGTTCGAAATCGGCCTTAAGCAGGATATTTGAGAGCTTGGGAATAAGGCGGTTAATCTTGCGCGCCTCTGTCCCGGCCTTTATAGCTAAAGCAGCAACTCTCTGGTCCTTATCACTTACAAGCATTGTAATCAGACGCTTGGCCCCTTTTCCCAGCTTCTTATCCGCCAGCGCATAGGCGGTTACCATCCGCACGGTAGCGTCTTTATCTTTAGCAGTCTTCTTTAGAATATCCAGGGAAACCGGTTGTTTAAGTGTATAGACAGCCAACAGCGCCTGAGAGCGGATATGCCCGTTCTCGCCCCCGGTGACCAACTTTATTGCCTTAGCGATAATCGCTTCATCAATCTTTACCTTCTGCTGAGCGAATGTAGCCATCAGGTTTAATCCAACTGCTACCTCAGCCCCGTCCTTGCTGCTCAACAATTTCTGCAGAATCTCGTTTGCTTTTGTCTCATCTATTTTTTGTCCATAATAGATTTGGTTGATAGTGTTATATAGAGTTCTATCCTTATCTGACAAACCTTTATAGCCTTCCTGCAGATATTTGCTTGCTTCTTCATTTGCAAATAGCGAGAGGGCAAATCTGTCTTCCTTGTCTTCCTCCAGGCGTGAACGTAAATACGCATACCCCCAGGCCGAAGACGCAGATAGCTCTGATTTCACCACTTTTCCATTATATAGCACAGGTACTCCAGCCATCCGAGTTCCGAAACTACGTCTAACGGAACTCCGGGGCGTACCCACGAACATCGGCCGACGGCCGTATTCAGTGTAGGATTCCATCGCATCCACAGCCGCTCCCCTTACATAATCTCCCGGATACCTGCTTGGCGGGCCGAAAACACCGGTAAAGCTTACTCCCTCAGGCATTGGCACGGGAATGGCAATCGTCCTGGGAAGTGTGGTGTCGCTTCCTTCAGGAATGACCTCATCAACAGCAACAAAAGACGTATATTGAGACATCAGATTATACTCCAGAGCAAGATTGGTAACCTCTTCCTCAATACTTGCTTTCCTGCCGCCAAGTCGCTCCAGCATCAGGTATTTTATCTTTTCTCTGGCCCACACAGATGCTAACGACCCATTATCCGGATTCCAATCCGGAAGGGAAACCGTTATCCTTTCCTCATAAGGCTGGCCGTCAATCCTGCCTCTCAGAGTTACCCCCGCCGCCGCCCCCGCCCCCTCATAACGGGCAAAGAGAATAAGCGGCTGGGCTGAATAAAGGTCACCAATGGGGTCAGGATAGACATCAGTAACACGGAGCCCGCCCCAATTTATCTCGACATCGGTAAGATAAGGCTTGGAAATCCGGGAAAGCATATCCGTTATCACCGGCTGTGCGTCCTCGTCCTGTCGAATATATTGGGCCGTGCCGTGACCAAGCTGGGCCATTCGCTCCAACAAGGAGCGGTTCGGTGAAGAGCCAACACCGAAGGAGAAGAGTCGGGCGTTACCCACTTTTTCTTTTACCGCCGCGAGAATTTGATTGTCGTTGCCAATGAAGCCGTCGGTCATAAAAAAGACAATCCGCTGACGCTCAGGCGTGCGGGGATAGTCAAGGCAGGCCTTAATGCCTTCAATCATCATCGTGCCGCCGCTTCCGTAGAGCGCTTGAATATAATCCAGCGCCTCTTCCTTATGAACGCGGGTAGCAGGAACCGGCTTAGGCGAAAACGCACTGGCAATTGATGAGAAACGGATTATCTGAAAGGTATCATCAGGACTAATCCCCTGAATACAATAATACATCGCCTCTTTGACCTTCTGGATAGGATAGCCGCCCATCGAGCCGGAGCAATCCACTACAAAGAATATCTCCTTGGGCTCGATATTCTCGGTCACACTTTCCAAACTCGGCTGAATCATCAGTAAAAGGTATCCTCCCTGTTGCGAATAATGGGTAAGATAGGCGCTGCGCGGTTGCTCCTCAGCAACGGTGTATTCAAGAACAAAGTCCTTATTGGGAATGCTATCCTTCGGCTCCATATTCACTGTCGCCTTTCCTATACCTTCCTCCACCACGAGCAAATCGTGTGATTTCGAATGCAAATCCATAATCGACAGGCCCGCATCCAGCTTGACAGTAAGGCTGATGTCGTGGCCGCTCCTTCGGCCGGGTTTAAGCACAGGCGGAGTAATGCGGGACGCATCGGGTACCGTATCTGTATCCGGCGCCCAGCCGGTGCCTTGTTTACCTGTCGCGCCGCCCGGGATGAATCGCGGGCCAACGACCATTGGAAAAACATACCTATATACACCGCGGTCATATTTAAGCGCCTGCACGTAACGGATAGTAATCACAATCTCTTCGCCCGGCTGAATATTCGCCACTGACTGCGTAAAGATATTCGGCCTCTCTTGTTCCAAAAGCGCTGTGCGCTTGCCGACGGCCCGCGCTTGCTCATATATCTGCCTGGCTACCCTGCGTTTGTGAATCTCACCGTAGATATTGCGTTTGCCCACCACCATTATCATCTCGTTCACAGCCGAATTCTCCGGCAGTGGAAAAACATAGACCGCCTCAATCTTCTCATTATGGGGGTTGTGGAAATGCTGTTTTACCTCCACCTGGGCCAGGAATCCCGAAATCTCCGCATAAACAGATGTATGTTTAAGTGGAAACTCAAGAATCACCTCGCCATCCTCATTCACCGCCCTCAACGTACCTTGACCCAGCCCATCCGATGGGCGGGGTTGAGTTACCTGGGCCGGTTCCGGCAAGGTAACCTCTGCCAGGTCTTCGCTCCAAGCGTGTGAGATAAAGGCGACTGCCAACAAAATAGTCCCTATCCCTACCAGTCTCATCTTTTTTGTCATGCGATTTTCCATCTTTTTTCTCCTATAAACGTTTGATTGCGACTAACTTTGGACTCAAAATCCAGGTTAAACAAAGCTCATCTACATATTTAGACGTCTCAGCCGTCCAAAGGTTGACAACAGCGGAAGAATTTTATCCGACTTTTCGTCCATCCTGCCCTAAGTGCATTTATAAAGAATACTTACGAAATGTAAAAGTTGTGTAAAAATAACAAGCCGCCTTTTTCTGATACCGGTTTCTATAAGGTATTATGCGCGCGGAAAGCAGACTACTCACACATTCGCCTGCCCTTTGCGGCATTGCGAATGACTTAAGGCCTGAAGTCGCCAGCCCCGACCCCTGCCGCAGGGGCGGGGCCGGGAACGTCTAATCCGATACCTCAAGTTCGCTGAGCGGATACCATCCGTCCTCCGTGCGCCCCTTGATGCCGAGTCGCACTACGGGCTGGGATGTCTTTTCTCCAACGACGCCTATCGCCAGGCTGAACGTGCCCGCTGGCATGTTGGCTGGCAGGACTACACGGTCAACAACCTCAACAATCTCACCCGGCGGCAGGTCCGCTGGCTCTTTGAAGAACTCCGGGGTGAAAGTTTCAACCGAACCAGGCATCCACTTCTCGACCGTGAGCGTCCCGATGAGCCCCGCCCCTCCGAGGGGCGGGGTGAGCGTCTTTGTGTAACCGCTCTTGCCTGTGAGTCGATACGCCACCCGATACGGCCTGTAACACGGCGCTGAACCGACGTTCTGCCACTTCATCGCTAACACAAGCGGTCTACCTGCCCGTGCCCGTTTGGGATGTTTCAATTCTCTCAGCACGAGGCGATAGCCGAGCCGGCGGAGGAACCGTTCGACCTCCTGCCGCACGTGCTCACCCTCCGGCAGTGGGGCCGATTTGTTGTTCAGGTACGAGCCGTGCAGGGCAAGTGCGTAGTTGAAGATAAACCGCAGCGGCCACTTCTCCTTGACCCATCGGCGCATCTCCCAGCAGCTCTCCCACGCAACCGGCGCCGTCCTCCAAACGTCGCCGACCCCTGCCTCCGTGACCAACTTCGGATAGCTATTACGCATGTGGCACCAGGTTTTCGAGAAGCCGCCCATGTCGCCGAGGCAGTCTGCCCGCCATCCCGCGCCGCGCTGTGCTGCATAGGTCAGGCACTCACCGCCCCCAACGAGCATAAGCAGCGGTGTCTTGCGAAACGCGGCCACATAGGCGTCAATAATCTTCTTGCGGTTCTCCATTGTCGGCATCTTGCCGGTCCTGGAACCGCTCATATGCCACTCGCCCCACCATCCGACTGAGCCGAGGTCCACGTGGTCAATGTCCGCGTGACCGTCGTAGCGGGCACCGAGCCGCTTAATGAAGTCCAGGTGCCGCTCGAGAACCACCGTGTCGTCGAGGTCGGGGATTGCAAGGCCCTTCTGGTTCCCATAATCGCAGATGAGTATCTTACCGCCGACTTCTTTCAGCCAGGCCGGATGATATGGCCGACCTCGCGTCGTGGAACAACACATAAAGCGGAAGGCCAGGCGCTGGCCCGCCTCGCGAGTCTCTTTCAGAATCTTGTCGAGAAACGCATAGTCAATCTTGCCCGGCTGCGGCTCTAACGTGCCCCATCCCCAGCGGGCATAGTGGACGGTTGAGGGAATCCAGTCCGGCAGGTTCTTATCCTTGTCGCGGGTCCGATGGAAGGTTTCCCACCCCATGCCTGGGTTGGACAGTAGTTCATCGGTTTCTTCCGGCACTACCGTCACGCTCGTCTCGGCGAAGGCCGAGGCCGTAGCTGGGATTTCGGGCTTCAAGGTCTCGTCTGGGCGAAGCCCGCCGTAGCCCGGCTGCCCTTTCCCCATAGTTGTACATGCGAAAAGAAACGAGAGCGTGCACCACAAAGCCACCGCAATGGGTGCACCCAGCCCCTCGGAGGGGCGGGGTGCACGCTTTCTCAAGTCTTTCATAATAATCTCCCATAACCCCCACATTTATGGTGATTGGTGATTGGTGATTGGTTATTCGTGCGATCCATTCAACATTTACCATTTACCATTTGAGGGTCTTCGCTCCTATCGTACCAATAAAACGCACCTTTGCAACACATAATCGGCTCTTTCAAGCACCTTTACATCGTGGCACGGGCTTCCAGCCCGTGAAAAACACGGCCAAGATGGCCGTGCCACAAGGCAAAACAAAAAAACACCAAAGCTCCGTCAATTTGTCCCGACAAAAAGTCGGAGCCCCGCACTTACTCGACTTGATTCTCGTGGTTAAAAAAGCGTGCAGGGCGAATCGAGTAAGTGCGGGGCCGGATTCAGTTGCCGCAGCAGAATTTCTTTAGTACAATGAAGCATAAATTCTTGATATAATCTTCCCCCGCACCAATTGAGCTTAGTGGCACGGGCTTGAAGCCCGTGAAAAATACGGCCAAGATGGCCGTGCCACATAGAAAGGATAAGTGCTCATGAAGAAAAGAAGCAAAATCTTTATAACGTGCGCCTCTCTTTTGGCAATTGTCTCCATCTTGTTGGCGGCAAGAGCCCGGCAGACGTCACCACAGCAAGAGGCCGGGAAGATCCTCGATGCCACTGGTGTCGAGGGCGGTCTCGTCGTCCACATTGGCTGTGGCGATGGGAGGCTGACGGCCGCGCTGCGCGCAACTGACAGCTACATAGTCCACGGCTTGGATACAGATGCAACGAACGTCGAAAAGGCCCGCGAGCACATCCGCTCCCTGAACCTATACGGCAAGGTATCGGTCGAGCACTGGAGAGGTAACCGCCTGCCGTACACCGACAACCTCGTCAACCTCCTCGTGTCTGAAGCCGGGATTGAAGTCGCGAGGGACGAGGTTCTTCGCGTTCTGGTTCCCAACGGCGTGGCTTACATCAAGAAGGACGGTAGGTGGACGAAGACCGTCAAGCCTCGGCCCAAAGAGATTGACGAATGGACGCATTACCTGCACGACGCAAGCGGAAATGCCGTCGCCGCAGATTTAGTCGTCGGCCCACCCCGCCGCCTGCAATGGGTTGGAAGCCCGAAATGGGCGCGCCATCACGACCATATGGCCAGCATGAGCGCACTCGTATCGACCGGAGGGCGGATATTTTACATCATGGATGAAGGGCCGAAAGCTTCCATCCAGTTGCCGCCGAAATGGTTTCTGATTGCGCGGGACGCATTCAACGGCGCTATCCTCTGGAAGCAGCCGATTTCGTCGTGGTATACCCATCTCTGGCCACTGAAAAGCGGACACGCTCAACTTCCTCGCCGCCTCGTCGCCGTCGCCAACAGGGTTTACGTCACGCTCGCCCTTGACGCCCCCCTGACTGCGCTTGACGCAGCAACAGGCGAAACCATTCGGACCTATGAGAGCAGCAAGGCCACCGAGGAAGTAATTACTTCGCAAGGCGTGCTCTTCCTGCTGGTCAACGATTCTCCAATGAACTTTAACGAGTACAGAGCGATTCACACTTATTGCTGGGATGAGACGGCGCGTGCGAACCGCGGCTGGGCCTGGGATGAGACAAAGCGGCAGATTATGGCCGTCCAGGCAGACACAGGCAAAGTCTTGTGGAAAAAGGATTACAGCGTGGCTCCACTGACGCTGGCGGCTGATGGGCAATGCGTATACTTCCACGATGGGGAGAAGGTCGTCTGCCTCAATCGCAAAAACGGCTATGAACTGTGGAGCTCGGAGCCGGTCGCAAGACGCTCTCCTATCCCAACATGCTTTGGGCCGACGCTCGTCGTGTATCAGGATGTGGTCCTGTTTTCGGGTGGAACCAGGTCTATGACGGCACTCTCAGCACAAACCGGAAAAACGCTGTGGACATCCAAACACCCACGTTCCGGACACCAATCTCCGGAGGACCTTCTTGTCGTCAATGGGCTGGTGTGGGCGGGCGCAATCGCAGGTGGAAGAGATTCAGGTATATTCACAGGACGGGACCCGCACACCGGCGAGGTCAAGAACCAGTTTCCGCCCGATGTCAAAACCTACTGGTTCCATCACAGATGCTATCGCAGCAAGGCGACGGACCGCTACCTCCTGCCGTCGAGAACAGGCATCGAATTCATTGACTTCCGAAAGAAGCAATGGACCACGCACCATTGGGTTCGAGGCGGCTGCATTTACGGTATTATGCCCTGTAACGGCCTGATTTATGCGCCGCCCCATTCTTGCGCCTGCTATATGGAGGCAAAGCTGAACGGGTTCTACGCCCTGGCCCCAGAGAGGGAATCGAAGAGCACAAGGTCAGTTGGGCAGCGCTCAAGGCGGCTCGAAAAGGGCGCTGCTTACAACGAAATCGGCAATCGGCAACCGGCAATCGAAAACCCGGATGAGTGGCCCACCTATCGCCACGATTCGGCACGCAGCGGCTTCACGAAAACGCCCGTTCCCGCCGACTTGGAACGCGCGTGGCGGACCAACCTGGGCGGCAAACTCAGCAGTGTCGTGATCGCCGGGAACAAGGTCTTCGTGGCGAAAGTGGACGCACACACGCTATATGCCCTCGATACGAATTCGGGAAAAACCCTCTGGAGCTACACGGCCGGAGGCAGGGTCGACTCGCCGCCGACAATCTACCAGGGCCGCGTCCTGTTCGGCTCGGCAGACGGCTGGGTCTATTGTCTTCGCGCCTCCGACGGCACCCTCATCTGGCGTTTCCGTGCGGCACCGCAAGACCGGCGGCTGATGGCGTTTGAGCAGATGGAATCGCCCTGGCCCGTTCACGGCAGCGTGCTCGTACAGAACGGCGTCCTTTACTGCGTCGCTGGCAGGTCAATGTTCCTGGACGGCGGCTTGCACCTCTTGCGGCTTGACCCGAAAACAGGACGCAAAATATCAGAGACCATTCTCGACGACCGTGACCCGGAAACCGGCAAGAACCTGCAGGTGCACGTCAAAGGCCTGAATATGCCGGTTGCGCTTCCCGACGTCCTCTCAAGTGATGGCCGATATCTCTATATGCGCTCCCAGCGGTTCGACCTCCGGGGCAACCGCCAACAAGTCGCCCCGACTGACGTTACCGAGCAGGTGGGCGAGGGGGTGCATTTGTTCTGCCCCATCGGTTTTCTGGACGGCTCATGGTTGCACCGGGCTTATTGGATGTTCGGCAGGAGCGTCGCTTCGGGCTGGGGCGGATGGTTCCGTGCCGGCCGTTTTGTTCCATCCGGGCGGCTACTCGTCTTTGATGAGTCCTCCGTATACGGCTTCGGACGCATGCCTTGGTACTTATGCCAGTCATCCGTGCTGGAATACCAGCTCTATGCCGCCGACAAGGAAATCAAAGGAGAACGTATTGGCCACGTGCAGAAGGCTGCTCGCCAAATGAATGCCGGTAAGAAGAAGAATGTTTCAGCCGCCGACTGGAAGGTTCGCAAGAGGTCCTCCGTCGCTGACCTTTCCGCCGTCAGCTTCAAGTGGTCGAACGGAAATCCCCCGCTTCAGGTCAGGGCCATGGTGTTGACATCCGGAATGACTCCCAGGCAGGACAAGACGCTCTTTGTAGTCGGCCCACCGGATGTCGTTGATGAGAAGGAAGTGTTCAGCCGTCCCGATGATGCCGGGGTTCGGGCAAAAGTCGACGAACAGAGTGCCGCCCTTGAAGGGCGAAAGGGCGCACTGCTGTGGGTCGTCTCCGCCTCGGACGGGGAGAAACTGGCCGAATACAATCTTGAATCCCCGCCCGTATGGGACGGCATGGCCGCCGCGAACGGTCGGCTGTATCTTGCGATGAAAAACGGCAACGTTCTTTGTCTTGGAGAGAACGAGTAGTTGGCCCCAGCCCTCCGTAATACCGTAAGGCATCCGCCGTTTTATATAGCCCCCACCCCTGTGGTGGGGGGATTTGTATTTAGCCCCGGCCTCTGGCCGGGGTTGCCCACTCAACGCCCGTCTTTTGGGCGTTTGTATTTAGCCCCGGCCTCCGGCCGGGGGTGCCCACGCTTGCCCTGTGGGATGCGCCGTATGTTATCCCATCAGGGCGAGATACGCTTCACCAGATACGAGATACGACATTTGAGATACGCTTCACGCTTCGGAGCCTGCCCTGAGCCTTGTCGAATGGGTCGAAGGACAAATTCAAATTATCTTTCCGCCGTTTTATATAGCCCCCACCTCTGTGGTGGGGGGATTTGTATTTAGCCCCGGCCTCTGGCCGGGGTTGCCCACTCAACGCCCGTCTTTTGGGCGTTTGTATTTAGCCCCGGCCTCCGGCCGGGGGTGCCCACGCTTGCCCTGTGGGATGCGCCGTATGTTAGGGAATAATTCGGGACAGCCACCTATTTTTCCCTTCTTTCAAACCACACACTACCCAAAACTGCATTTCCCATCAACACAAGGAATTCCGCATGCTTTAGGGAGATTGTACAGGATAGAGTTCGGATTTCAATATGAAAAGAGATGACCAAAAAAAGTGCATTTTTGGCCGTTTTTGTCTTGACTTTTGTTTGAATTTCTGTTAAAATACCTGCCAGTAGCTTGTCCCTTTCCCTGTGGGGCGCCAGATATAGCGGAGAACCGCACGTTTTCGTATCAGCAGATACACGCCAAATTTAATCGTCAGTGAACTGGAGCGAAGCGCAAGTCCTGAGCGACATGTGGTGAGCCTGTCGAACCATGTCGAAGGATCTAAATAACAAATTACCCAATTTACCACTCATGAGAATCGAGAATCCAACTTTAGCTCACTTTAGGCACTTTAGC
>JAUWBI010000103.1 GCA_030601745.1 Phycisphaerae bacterium | reverse complement strand
GCGAGCTGGTTTTCGATCTGTTTTCTGCTCTTTTTCTGTGGTGCCAGCACAATCATATAAACGAAGAGAAACAGTATGAAGCAACCTGCCCATATTAAAGCTGTTGTCATAAAATATTTTTTATAAATCTTCATAAAAGACCTGCTACAACCCCGGCTTAAAGATGCAATCTATCTGGTAGGAGACAACATCCCGGTTCTGGAACGTCCCAAATCTCTGCGAAACCCTGATGTTTTCGAGCTTCGGCCCGAGGAGAGTTGAAGAGCGAAGACGCTCCCTGAAATCCCTGACTGCTTTGTCACAGTCGAATTGTGGACTTCCGCAAACATTTATCTGCAATGTTCTTACCGGCACAGAGATATCAATCATTTTTGTGGGGTCGTCTTTTTTGGGCACTTTTCTTTTTACAGAGCCCTGCTTTACCTCGAGGTCGGTCAGCACCACCGAATCCGGCATATTCTTCACCAGTGTCGTCAAAACAGGCGACCACTGAGTATGTCCGCCGATAGAGGTCAAGACTTCTGATAAGCAGTTGCTTATAGCGTTTTTCTCGTTCTCGAATGATTTTTGCAGCTCTACAGCGTCCGACAATTTGTCAATCCTTGTTTCGTAATTAGCTATTTCCTGCTTTTGTATTGATATAATGATTTTGTTTCGCAGATAAAGGCCGAACATTACTATTGCGATAATAACGGGCACTGCAAGTGCTGCGGAGGCAATAGCTATGCCTTCAGGCCTGCTCTTTGCCGGAAGACCCTGTCCCTTTAACAAATCTATCGTGAACATTATTCGATTCTCGATTCTCGATACTCGATTCTCGATACCCGATTCTCGCTTTTTTCTTTTTTACGAGCATCGAGTATCGAGCATCGAGCACGCTACTTTATATTTCCCTCATAGCAAGACCGGCTGCCACTGCCATTGCGGGGCCATTCTTTTGAAGAACATCTTCACAAAGCCGGCCTGCATCGCAGCGTATTTTATCAAAGGGGTTCCACACAGAAGCTTTTGCTGGAAGCCGGCTATCCAATAACTCGACAAACCCTTCGACGCGGGCAAAATCGCCACAGACAAATATCTTTTCGACAATGGCAGATTTTTCCTGAGCCGTGTAGAAGCGCAACGTTTCGGTAACATCGTCAATCGGTTTCTGACAGGCCTTCTCCAAACTGTTACCGAGTGTGATTGGCGGTTCTGTCGGTGTGGCTTGGCCATCCTGGCCAAGCACGGGCTGGAAGCCCGTGCCACACAGAATCTTCCAGGTGCGTTCTGTCGAAATATCATTTTCGACTGCGATGTGCCTAACAATATCATTGCTGGCGTAAGCCATATCGCGGATAAACGGCATATTTTCGCCCATAATTGCCAGAGTTGTATAAGCGCCGCCGACGTTCAGAATAGCTGTAGTTGTTCGGCCCGCCCCGTTAGAGGTCCGCGCCAATAGCGGGGCAGACGACTCAGACGTCTTACTTTCGACGGAGCCGGCATTGGGTTTTTCGTATTCACTGAGGCAATTCAAAAGTGCCAATCCGTCGACGTCCATCAGGGCACAGTCAAGAGAAGCATTTTTAGCGAGTTGTACTTTGTTTTTTATCAGCTTATTCGTTGCCGCTACTAAAACGCCACTGACACTATCGGCGCCATTGGGTATCAATTGATAGTCAACAGGCCCGTCGTGAACGTTGAAGGGGCAGACCTGTGCAGCTTCGAGCAAAACCGCTCCTTCTATTTCTTGCGGCGGCAACGGCGGAAACTTAAAGTGGCGTACTGCGACTTCCGGGCCGCATACACTGCAAACGGCCAGTTGCGTCTGAATCCCGGTTGACTCAAGGCATTCGCGAATTGCCCTGCCGGTGTTTATTTCCCTGCGATTTTTGCTATCTTCGCTCGCTGCAATGGCAGCTATGCCGGCTGCAGTAACTGCGTAACCGGTGCCGTCTTTGTGCAGCTGGATTAGCTTGACTTCCGATGAGCCAATATCCAGCCCGAATGGCTCGTTATGCTTATGCTCATGCTCAAGCCTGAACGATCGTTTCCAACCCAAGTCCATAAGTTCTTCAACCTATATTAGCGTTTAGTGTGTGCCCTATCCGATATAACTATCCGCTATCATCTATCGTCTATCGGCTTAAAAAAGCTGCTGTTTTACGTAGAAATCACAATGTGCTGGTTTAATATGCTAATGCGGGTGATTTTAAGATGCCGGGTCCTATAAAAGCGTTTAGCGCATAGTTTTGTTTTTCTATCCGCTATGCGCTATAACTATCCGCTAATTAAATGGTGGTATCGTAAGGGATTTAAGAATGGCCCCTGCTTGTTGCCGGCAGGGGTTATCGGCCGTGGGGAAAATAGCAAAGGCAATTGAGTATCGAGTCCCGTTAGAAATCGCCCTTTTTCCAGACTGAGCCGACTTCTGCGGAATTTCTAACGGGACGAGTCTATTCTTCCCGCCAGTGTTGCACTATGAACTCAGCCCCAATCTCGTCAATGCTGGCTTTTAATAGAGTCGCGTCAAAATGCAATTCGGCTGAATTAGCTATTTCGGAATTATTCGCTATAATAGCCCCATATAACTCCGCGGCATTATTCAAAGTAATATCGG
Source organism: Phycisphaerae bacterium (assembly GCA_030601745.1). Lineage (GTDB taxonomy): Bacteria > Planctomycetota > Phycisphaerae > Sedimentisphaerales > Anaerobacaceae > JAUVYQ01. The sequence continues at coordinate 10,457 of JAUWBI010000103.1, read as the reverse complement.
CATTAGGAGCGTAAATAGTCCCGTAAAAAACCGCACTCTGTTCGAACAAAAATTGCTGACCCTCCTCACCAACCCCAAATACCTGACACCTCTTCGGTTCCTGTGTCAGGGCATTAACCGCGCATGTATTGCGTGCCGTGAAATTGCCGCCCAGATAGAGCGTTAAATATGAATCCGGGAGGATTTCCAGTTCGCTATACTGCTTCATTCTAATGTCTTCTGGAACATAAAGTGTTACCTCGCCGTCAATGATTAACTTTCCGCCCTCTAATAGCGTGATAGAGTCATACTGCCCGCTGTCGGCTGGACCAAGAACAAGAGGCACACTGTTCGCATCTAAATCTATCTCCCCCTTACTAACGTCAAATGGTGGCTCTGTCGGCGGTGATATTGCAGGCAGCTCCCTGCCATAGTCCACCAGGAATTCACCATAAACAGTTCCGCTGCCCATTGCCACAGCGTTCGGGTCGCTGGTAGCGACGGTTGTCGGTTGGAGCGCGTTGACCCCACCGTAGGGGCCTTGCTCAGAACTATACGCATCAATAAGATAGGCGTTCTCTAATACTATGCTGTTTTGAGCATATACCGCATTTCGAAACAGGCCTACTAAAGTTAGAGTGCAGCTGATGTTTTTTATCTCCCGACCGGCCATGCCGGTTACATCCACATCGTAGATGTAGTCAGGATTGCTCGTAATCGTATAGGTGAAAGTTGCATCAGAAGGCGCCAACGTTGCATCTGTTTCCTGCGGCAGGGTGTTATCATTCCAGGGTTTAACTTTCATCTTCTCGTTCATTTCAAAGAGGGCCTTTGCCAGCCCGGCGTCGGCAGCGCAGCGCGCTGAAATCTCCGAGGCGGTCCGTACCGCGAAGAGACGACCGTGCAGCCCGAGACTCAACAATCCGGTACCCATTACACACAATATTATGACCACAAGCAGCGCCAGGGCTATTGCGGAGCCGGGCTTTTTTGATTGTAGTAACTTGTTTATACTCATTTTGACATTCCCTTTCTCAATTTCCAATTTTCGATTATTTTTTATCTTTTGCCACAAAGATACCAAGACACTAAGAATATATTTTTTATTTCACTTCTTCCTTTGTGACTTCGTGTCTTCGTGGCTAATTCTATTTTCAATTGTCAATTGGAAATCGTCAATCGTCAATACTCTTTACTGCTCCTGCCACTGTTTTACTACGAAGCGCACATTCTCATCATTTTCACTTGCATCTCTCAGTGACGCATCATAGTTAAAAGTGGCGGAATTTTTTTGCACAAAGCTTCTGGCCACAACGGCTCCAAATAAATCAGCGGAATTCATCATCTCTACATCTGCATTCGGGGCATAAATTGCTCCATAAAAATTGCTGTTGTTCTTGAATCTTATACTATGACAACTATCAAGCCCATATATTTTAACTTTTTTTGCGTCTTCGGTCCTGTTGTTAATAGAGCCTCTGTGTTTGCCTTCAAACTTTCCCCCTAAATACAGAATCAAAGAGGCATCATCGTCATCGACTACCTGCAACTCGGCAGAGTTATCAAGCTTTATGTCGCCAATAATATAAAGGGTAACCGGCCCATCAATTGTGATTATTTTGCCCTTCTTGAGCTTAATGCTCTTATATTTTCCGGAAGTGGTTATTGTTGTAGATTCATCTATAGTTCCCTGGGAGGGCAGCTCCTGGAGATACTGCGGCACTGTTATTGGAGGTAACTCATACTTTTGAGCCAGAGCATAAGTTTCGCCTGTGATGGTTGCCCATGTGGCGTTGATAACGACATCCGGATCTCCGCCGGCCCCCACGACCACATCGCCATTTACAGTTACCCCATTTTTCAGGTCGATACCGGCTGGTTCGGTGCTATTAGTGCCGATTTGTAAATTTCCTTCGTTCTCGCCGTAATTGTACCAGTCCACGATGGTCCTGTTTTTTAGATCTATAGTCGTGTCCGCAAAAATTGCAGTCTCAAATGGTCCCTGCAATTGCAAAGTGAAGGTAATCCTTTTTTCGGCCAGGCCGGATTTTCCTATGCATTCAACGGTAAAACCATTGTCGATGTCTCCCGTAATTGTATAGCTAAAAGTTGCGTCGGAATTCGGCAGCATTTCATCTGTTGCCTGCGGCAGGGTGCTATCATCCCAGGGTGTAACTTTCAGCTTCTCGTTCATTTCAAAGACGGCCTTTGTCAGCGCGGCATCGGCAGCACAGCGTGCTGCAATATCCGAGGCGGTTCGTACCGCGAAGAGACGACCGTGCATACCGAGACTCAACAATCCCACACCTATTACAGACAATATTACGACCGCAAGCATCGCCAGAGGTATTGCAAAGCCCGGTTTTTTTAATTGTAACGGCTTCATTCTATTCCCCCCGAACTGACCTTTATGAGTTTACGAGGCGTTTCGTTATTGATTGTGCATAACAGCGGACGAGACAATGGTAATTGTCTCCGAGCCGTTGTCGAGTGTAAGTATCATCTGGGCGGAGTAACCGGCCCCCTTGAAAAAGATACAGCCGGCTACGTTCCCGCAGATAGTGCGGGTGCTCAGAGTTTGCCTGGGATTCAGGCTGCCATACTCGATATTCAGTTCGCCGTTGGCCTCAGAGAAACGTGCATAGCTGTCAACAATAGTGGAATTGGGGTCCTGGCAGTAATAAACCTCGAGCCAGTTGCCGCCACCATCCAGTAAGAACCTTGTCCTGGTTGCCCTGCGAATCACACTGTCAAACGTTTTCCTCGCGATGTAGCCGTCGGTTACTACATCGGAGTATATGCGGTCGTACATTGCATTGAAACCTCGGTGACTGTCAGCTATTGTCATACCGACGCCAAGCATGATGATACCCCCAATCATTGTGGCTATCATCAACTCTATACTCGTAAACCCCGCTCCTCGGAGGGGCGGGGTAAAGCCTTTTCGATTTTGAATTTTCTTCTTAAACATTTATGCTCTCACTCGCGCTTTCAAAAGGCTAATAAGTGGTGTAGGTTGTGAGCCTGAATGATTTATCAGCATCTGCAAAAGAGCCGGAACCTTGCTGGCCCCAGGCCACGATAACATTCAAGGCCCTCAATCCGGGACTAACGTCTTTCCATGACAGAGTCGTATAGTAGGTGACACCATATTTTCCTTTTAATGCAATTGTGTAGGTTGCCAATTCTGTAAAATCCGCCGGTACTTCGGGGCCTTCGCTGCTGGCATCAAACGACAGGCCGTGGGCGAAATAGTCTTCCGCGTCATAGGCCTCGTCGCCACTTACAGCGCCGCTTACACCGCGCCAATTCTCGCAAAGCAGCAGTGCGATTCTGGTGGCCGTTGCCCTCTCATCAGCTTTTCGCGCATCCAGGGCGGCATGGTATCTGTATGCGGAGGCTCCGATAACCGCCACTGCCAGGATGAGAATCGCCCCCATTACCTCGACCAGAGTCATTGCCGCTGCACATTTAGGCCGCTTAACAGTCATAGTTGTTATTCCCCCTACTTGGCTTTCCCTGTAATGGGTCTTGCGTGACCCCGAATTTTTATTAAGGAAATAGTGGTTGCTCTTATTATAGGGCAAGAGGCTCAAAAAGAGGTGTGAAAGTCTGCCTCTTTCTCCACGCTTTACTAATTAAAATATACTACAAAAAACCGTCAAAGGCAAAAAAATATTGGTTTACCCCGTTAGAAATCTTCACCTTTTTGTACTATATTCTTATTCACCCCGTTGGAATTTCTAACGGGGTTTATTTAAGAGCAGCCCCATTTTGGGGGCTATCATGGTACCAGGTTATCAGGTAGTGGTTATCAGTATATCAGGTCCGATTTCCTGTTGGTGCCGGGGAAATAAAAAAGTCCTTATCACCCCCCTCAAAAGCCAGGATGCCCTTAAATCTAAGGTGGGGGCCTTAGGCCTTAAGGCCCCCACGTCTTCGTCTGAACAGGCAGTTCAAGGTAATTGTGACAAATATGGTCGTAGCTGCCTTACGGGCCCCACGTGCCGTCCTGATCCAGCGTTACCGTCAACGGTAGAGCAGGCTTATCGGCGCTGGTGGAACTAGCGGCGGTTACGGTAATCAAATAAGTATCATAGGCGGTGAACGCAAAGCCATAAGCTCCATAATTTGTTCCATCATTGCTGAAGTACTTGCCATTTAAGTCACCATATGCAAAGCCCAGGTCGGCCAGAGTAGTTGCCACATAATTAGCGACGGGCCAGTTCGGACCCTTTTCAGCACAGAATGCACGGGCTGCGGTGCGGATACTGCCGGCACCGGCTTTGCCTTCCGACCACTTGGCTGAATCAATTCGGCCTCGCATAATCGGAATTGCCACTGCAGCTAAGATGCCGACGATGAAGATTACGACCATCAGCTCAATCAGTGTAAAACCTTTTCTGCTTTTCATTTTTGACTTCTCCTAAAAAAGTGTTAAAATTACGCTTGTGCCTGCGAAAGCAGGTATCGCTTCCGATTTACCACAATCACAATCGACCGAATTCATTAGCGACTCTATTAGTTTTTCATTTTTTTTGCTGTTTGCCTTAGCCCCCCTGCGGCGACATCGTGAAGATCGGCAGATACAGTGCGAGAACTACCACCAATACAACCGCACCAACTACTATAATCATTATCGGCTCAAGCAAGCTCATCAGAGTCGTTATCAGAGAATCGACCTTTCGTTCGTAATAGATAGCGGTTCTGTTGAGCACCTTTGGCAGTGAGCCGCTTTCTTCGCCGACCTGCATCATTTTGACGAGCATATTAGGGAAGAAGCCGGTCTCGGCCATACTCACGGAGATGTTTGCGCCCCCGACAATTTTCTCTCTTGTTTGCGTTATCGCCGACTTTATAATATCGTTACCGCTCATCGTAGAGAGAATATCGAATACCTCAAGCACCGAAACGCCTGCGGCAATTAACGTTGACATCGTTTTGCAGAACGTTGTGACGAAGGCCTGGCTGAGTACCTTGCCGAACAAAGGCAGGGCCAGGGCGATTCTGCTAAATAAATAGTGGCCTTTTTTTGTTTTGTAGGCAAGAACTGCGGAAGTGATTATCAGCAGCACAGAGCCGATAATATAAATCAGATTGTAGCGCAGTATATCGTAAACACCCATAAATCCCCGGGTAAAAGCGGGCAGCTCGGCGCCCATTTGGTCGAACATAGTGCGGAATCTCGGAACAACGAAAGCCATTATGAATATGACTATCAGGATAATAAATGTGAATACGAAGACCGGATATGCCATCGCGCCCTTGACCTTTTTCGCCAATTTATCGCGATTGTCGAAATACTCTGCCAGTCTGCGGAGTGCTTCCGCGAGATTACCGCCGGTTTCACCGGCTAATATCATCGCACAGGACAGCTGGTTGAAAACCTTCGGATATTCCGAGAGACAATCCGATAAAGTTTGGCCTTTCTGCATTTTTTCCAGGATTTCTTGTAGAATTTGCTGAAGCTGTAGATTTTCTATGTCTTCGCCGATGGCCTGTAAAGCTGTGGTAATGGGAATTCCTCCGTCTACCATTGTGTTCAATTGCCAACAAAGCGCCGCCAGGTCCGCTGATTTGATTCGCTTTCGGTGGGATGTTCGGTGGGCTTCTTTGACGCTGACAGACATCTCGTTGACAGAGATAGGGGTAAAGCCCTGTTCGCGAAGCCAGCTAAGTACGTCATTTGGGTAGGCTGCCTGTATGAGGCCTTCCTTTCGCACGCCTGCCAAATCCCGAGCAATATACTTATAGTTTTTCATTACATTAAGCTTACCCAGCACTCACTTTGCCCTTCGTGCGGCCGATTATCAAAGTGAGTGCTGGGTGGGTATTTCATCTTTCGTTTTACGCCTTGTTATCGGCGTCCGAAAACCTTGAGTTTAGTAAAAAACGGACTCGATTCTCGATACTCGTCCCGCCCCTCGGAGGGGCTGGACTCGTCGTCCGGCATCTATGCTTTTACATTTTCTGTAAATGTTACGCTAAGGACCTCTTCAGCGGTGGTTAAACCCTGCAGCATTTTACTTATGCCGCTTTCGAGTAACCCCCCATAGCCTTTTTCACGTGCCATAGCTCTTATTTGCGATTCATTGCCGCCGGCAATGAGCTTTTCCCTTATATCGTTGTCTATAACCAGGAACTCAAATACGGGCAATCTACCCGAATAGCCCGTTCCTCCACAGGCTTTGCAGCCTTTTCCGTGGTAAAAGACAGCGTCCCTGGCCTGCCCGGGGTCAATCCCCAAACGCTTGAGGACTTCCTTACTTAAGGTTACAGGTTCTTTGCAGCGCTTACAAATTTTTCTCACGAGTCGCTGAGCAATGACTAAATTCAGCGTGGAAGCCAGCAAATACGGCTCAATTCCCATATAGACCAGTCTGCTTATCGCGCTGGGTGCGTCGTTGGTATGGAAGGTGCTCAAGACGAGATGGCCGGTCAGAGATGCTTTTATCGCAATCTCGACTGTTTCTTTGTCCCGAATTTCACCTATTAGAACTATGTCGGGGTCCTGTCTCAAAATTGCCCGCAGGCATATTGCAAAATCGAGATTGATTTCGGGCTTGATTTGAATCTGGTTAATCCCGGCAAGACGGTATTCGACAGGGTCCTCGACAGTTGTAATATTTTTCGTTGGGTCTTTGAGGTAATTCAGGGCTGCATATAACGTGGTGCTTTTACCACTGCCGGTCGGGCCGGTGACAACTATGATGCCGTGGGGCTGTGACAATACGGTTTTAAACTCTTCAAGAAGTTCGGGTTCAAAGCCAAGCTGATCGACGTCGTGACTTACGGCTGATGCGTCGAGGATTCGCATCACCACTTTTTCGCCGTATATTGTTGGAATTACCGACACTCGGACATCTATATCCCTGCCGGAGGTCTTTATTTTGAATCGGCCGTCCTGGGGCAATCTGCGTTCGGCAATGTCCATTTCGGAGAGAATCTTAATTCTGGTGACAACCGCAGCCTGCATCTTTTTGGCCGGCGGGACCATATCACGAAGCATGCCGTCAATTCGCATGCGAATCATCATTGAATACTCCTGCGGCTCGATATGAATGTCACTTGCCCTGCTTTTAACCGCCTGGCTTAACAGCAAATCAACAAAGCGAATTACAGGCGGCTTGGTTGCAGCTAATTCGCCGCTGATATCCGTCTCTGCCATATCAGCTTCGAGCGACTCTTCTTCACCGGCTTCGAGCTCTACTATGTCTCGAAGCCGCTGTTCTTCAACATCGCTGCCGTGATAAATCACCTCTATTGCCTGGCGAATTTCCTGAGGCGAGCTAATTACCGCTTTAATCTGACGCTTTATTTTCAGTGTGATTGTATCTATTGCGATAACATTGAGCGGGTCGGCCATCGCGACGATAATTTTGTTGTCTTTCTCGCCGATGGTTACAAGGCAGAATCGCTTGGCGACGCTCTCAGGCAACATTCGAGCGATGTTCATATCTATCTTGCTAATATCATCGAAACGAACATACTCCATCGAGAGATGTTCAGCGAGGGCGCGAGTAACATCCTCGTCGCTTAGCATCCTTAGTCGAAGCAATACTTCACCGAGTCGGCCGCCACGCTCTCGCTGGTCGTTTAGCGCTTCGACCAATGCTCTGCGGGTTAATAGACCTTTAGAGACGAGAAATTCACCGAAAAGAAGAATGGCGTTTGGTTTAGAGATGTTAGAGATAACCTGTGCAGATTCCATTCGCTTACCTCAAGTATCACCATTTATCCGGTTTTAACCTCGATAAATTGCAAACAGCCACGCAACGAGCGTTCTGTTTTGCCGGGTTCCCATTTTACAGCAAAATGGGGCCCCGCTTGCTTAATAGGGGTAAGAAGCTCAAAAATGAGGTGTGGAGCTCCTCCCCTTTTCGAGGTTTTACTGTTTAAAATATACTAATTAAAATATACTTAAAAAACTGCCAAAGGCAAAAAATCGTGGGTTTACCCCGTTAGAAATTTTCCCTTTTTGTATCATATTTATTACGCCGTCATAGAATTTCTAACGGGCTTTACGCTAAAATTCTTGACGAAACGACGAGTACTCCCGATAATTGGGTATTCGTTGGGTCCCTTTTGCAATACGTTGCAAAATGGGAGCCGTTGCGGATGTGGCGGAATTGGCAGACGCGCAGGCTTCAGGTGCCTGTGGGCTTCGGCTCGTGGAGGTTCGACTCCTCTCATCCGCATTAAACCTGCCTTATCGGGGCAAATCAGCGTTTTTGGCCTCATATCTGCAAAGCATTCTCGTCTGGGCGGAGGCCCAGCCGGAGTCCCGACAAGTATTTAACGGAAATTGTGCAAATAGGCCGATAAATAAATAGTTTAAAGTCAGCAGCCAAAATAAAGGTGCTATGCTTGAAATTGCACAAAATTTTGAACAAATGACCGCGACGCTCAGCCCCATAATTCTAATCGCGCCGGGTTTAGTTTGCGTTATTGTCGGATTGTTTGTCTGGCTCGGCGGCCTTGGCCTTAGAAGACTTTTGGTCGCTGTCGTAGGTGCGGTCGGTGGCGGTATTTGTGGATTTTTTATAATCGGCCGAAATACTATGTCAGCGATGATTTCCGCGGGCGTAGCTGCGGTTATCGCAATAATATTCGAAAAGTTTTTTATCACAATACTGGCAGCGGCGCTGGCAGTGGTTCTTGGCTTTGCCATTTTGGCCGGACCGTATATTGAAAATCTGCAAGAACCAATCCAGAATTATTATCCTTTTAATCAAGAGAAAATATCATATCGGGGTCCATATATCAGCGTCCACGAAAGTATACACATAGTGAAAGCGTACATAGTTGATTTTAGTGACAGAATAAAACAGGCCTGTTTACAAATGCCGGTATATAATTGGATAATAATAGCAGCGCTGGCGGCAATCTTCATAACAGGTGGATTCTTACTCTGGCGTTTAACTTCGGCTTTGTGCTGTGCGACTCTGGGGACGCTGCTCGTTTTTGCCGGTATGATTTTGCTGTTGTTATACAAAGGTGCTGAGCCCATAAGCAGTATTAGTCGCAGAACATTATTTTATGCTGCTGTTTTTATAGCGATGATAGCTTTCGGCACGATTGAGCAGCTATTACTTTGTCCGTGGCTGAAGAGTAAAGCGATAAGAAGAAAAGAAGCGAAAAAGGATAAGCAAAGACGTGACGAAACAACGCCACATTGGCGGACTACATAACTTGTATTGAGAGGTTTTACAAGAATCAATTGCAGTTTGCCGTGAGAAATAGAAAGGGAATTAAGGGGAAAAATGATGGATTGTGTTACTATCCTTACCCTGGCGGTTGAAAGTGCAGGCCCAGAGGCAGCAGGAGAAGGAATTGTCCCCATCGACTTGATTTGGAAATATATCACCTCGCTCAATTTGCTCGAGGCGCTGACCTTTATGTCTTTCGGGGCGGTTTGCATTTTCTACGGCTGGCGTATTTTCAAGATGTTGGTGGTAATCAGCTTTGCGCTATTGGGCCTGATTATGGGAATAACAATAAGTGATAAAATCGGCGGTGGGGACAGCCAACTTTTGGGTGGGCTGATAGGTCTTGGTGTAATGGCGGCCCTTTCTGTGCCGTTGATACGATGGGCGGTCAGCATATTAGGTGCGGTCGCGGGCGGGATACTCACATCGGGAATGTGGTACGCTTGTGGATTAAGCGAAAGATACATTTGGGCCGGTGCGATTATTGGAATGGTGGCCGGGGGTATGATATCCTTTATCGTTTTCAAAATCGCTATTATGCTCTTTTCCAGTGTGGGCGGCAGCGCATTAATGGTAATAGGATTCCTGGCGGTAATGTGCAACGAGCACGTGGGGCGGGAGGAGCTGGTTAAAGTTCTGGTGCTTAATCACAACTGGTTTCTGCCGGTCGCGCTGTTTGTGCCGACGGTAGTGGGCATAATGCTGCAAAATAAGTTTGTTAAGGGCTCCAGAGACTGGAGTGTCTGATGCGTTAATCGTGAATCGAACCTCGAATCACAAATCACGGGCGACCGCTGCTGCTGTCTCTGTTAGATTTTGTCCTTGCAAAATCACCCCTGCTGCTTTATAATCCTTATTTCGCCGGAGTATTTAAAGCTCAATGCTGGATGCTCGTAGCAGAAGAAAATCGAGCATCGAAGTAGCACGGGCTTCCAGCCCGTGCCAACACGGCCAGGATGGCCGTGCCACGACACAAGTTATGTTTGAGTCATTAACTGAGAAATTCAATTCAGTTTTCAGGTCGCTGTCCGGGCGGGGACGGATTACCGAAGCGAACATCTCGGACGCTATGCGCGACGTCCGCAAGGCCCTTCTGGAAGCGGACGTCAGCTATAATGTGGTAAAGAAGTTCTGCAAAGATGTTACGGAAGCGGCCATCGGCGCCGAGGTGATAAAAAGCCTTCATCCCGGCCAGATTCTGGTAAAAATCGTCAACGATGAGCTTACAAAGCTGATGGGCCCGGTCGATAGCAGTGTTTATTTTGTCTC
>JAUWBI010000048.1 GCA_030601745.1 Phycisphaerae bacterium | reverse complement strand
TCAATCTCATCCTCGAAGACACTTGCGGCAACATCCTTAACGCGGGGCCTTGTGGGGACAAGTTTCTTCTCTTTTCGATTTCGGTTGTATGCAATCAAATTATCGGCCAACTCGAGGATATCGGCGGTACTGCGGAAATTTTCTTCGAGTTTAACAACAGTGGCATCAGGCCAATCGTTTTCAAAGGCCAATATGTTACGGATGTCGGCGCCACGCCAGCGATAGATGGACTGGTCGGGGTCGCCGGTTGCGCAAATATTGTTGTGAGCCGAAACGAGGGCTTTAGCGATTCTATACTGGGCGTGATTGGTGTCCTGATATTCGTCGATGAGCAGGAATTTGAAACGATTTGACAGCTCGGCGCAAACATCAGGACAGCTCTGGAGCAAAAACGCGGTCTCCATCAGCAAATCATCAAAATCCAAGGCGTTGTGCTCTGTTAAGATGCACTGATAACGAGCATATATTCCGGCTAATGTTCTGGAAAAAAAATCGTCGGCGCCGGCTTTGAAAGAGTCAACATCTATAAGCTTGTTTTTCAAGACGGAAATTGCATCAAGCATTCGAGCGGGCGGGAAGTTAGTAGTGTCAAGTTCGCAATCTTTGACGGCCTGCTTGACACATCTGGCCTGGTCGGCTTCGTCATAGATACTAAAGTTGTGGTTTATATCTGTCTTATCAGCATACCGGCGGAGGATTCTGACACATAAAGAGTGAAAGGTGCTGATATGTGCACCGGTGGAAGTGCCAAGAGCAATTGCCCTTTGGCGCATCTCGTCGGCGGCTTTGTTGGTGAAAGTTATTGCGCAAATATTGTACGGCTGGATGCCTGAATCGATAAGTGCAGCGATTCGATATGTGATGACGCGGGTTTTACCGCTGCCGGGGCCGGCGATAACAAGCAGTGGGCCTTCAACGTGAAAGACAGCTTTTTTCTGCGAAGGGGTTAGTTGTCGCAAGAGTGTATCGTGCATTGCGTGTTCGGCTGTGTGCGTCATTTTAATTTTTTGAGTATTTCTTGTTCCTGCTGCATTAATTGCTCGAAAAGGTCAGGCTTTTCAATTTTTATGCGTCCAAGCAGATTGCGTCTGAAGTTACGTGGATACTGCTGGTCATTCAAGAAATCGAAAAGTGCAAGGTATCTTAACAACTTAAAATCAGGCAATGCAATCCTTGCCTCGGGGTCTATCGATTTGTAGTAAATGTCATAAGCTTCTTTCGCCATATTTTCTAAGCCGGCTGCCTCGTCGTCGTCACGCATCGCATATCTGAAATAGCTTTCCCGCAGCATCATTAGTATAATTTCTTTTGCGTTATTTACGCCTATAGTCCGGAGCTCTTCGCGAAGCCGATTCCTTGCAAAAACAACAACATCCGGATCTTTAAATTCATCCAGAGGATACAGTTTTCTTAATTGATTATAAATTTTTTGTGCCTGACGTCTATGGCCTGCCTGATAGAAAGAGAGGACGGCGTTTTTGAGCATATTGCGATGGCCGTCCTGCAGGGAACCGTAGATGCTTTTTCCGATTTCCTTGTATTTTTCGAGGGCCGCCAGCCGGGCCTCGTTGCATGGCTCAAACATTCTCAAATCCGGTCGCAAAAATATCTCCTTCCTCTGCGAAGAAGAATCCGATGAACCTTCAGCGGGTAGATTATAGATAAATATTTTTCCGTTGCGAAAGAGGTTTTGCAAACTATGGGCCACGATACGGTCGGTGTTAGTTTCGGCCATCCCGACCTGACGTGATTCCTTTTTGGCGGCTGCTTGCAGGCCTTTGACGGCCCAGTAAATTGCGTGACTGTCGGGATGACGCCAATCCAGAGGGAAATGTTTATTCGGATCATTCCAGTCGATAGGGCCATAGACTTTATTCAATTCCTGCATTAAAACCGGGTCAAGTTTCCAGGTTCCCCGCAACTGGTAAGCCTTGGCGAAAATATCAAACTTTTCGAGTGCTTCGGGCCCTCTGACTCTAAAATCATCTATAACATTAAATGCGGCGGGCTTGAACCTGCCGGGGTTTTGCCTCAAGGACAAATAATTGCTCACAAACTTATCATCATCGGCAAATGCCTTGTCAGCGGATTTCAGGGCTGTGATTAGTGGGACCACATTGGCATCTTTTATAATTTGCTGCCAGTCGGTTGGTGCCTGGGCAAGAGCGCCGAAATACTGGTTATCTGCGGGGCCGAGCAGCGGTTCCATCGCCAGAGCGAGCTGCAACTTGTAATATTTGTGGGCGTCATCCGATACGGCACCTATTTTGTGCTGGAATATTCTGGCAAGCTCTCGATAGAGTTGAATGCTTTTGGGGTTTAGCGGAATGCCCTGGTCGCGAAGGAGCTCGTAGCCGTTTTTGACCCATTGCCATCTTTGGTCCGGCTGGGTTGCGGGTATGGCGACGGAAATGTTATAAGCCATATTCCAGGCGTGGAACTCCCAGACTGAAGCGAAACGGGGCTGCAATGTGGTTATCCATTCTGCAAGCTGTTTTGCATCGAAGAATTGGCCCTGCTCTTTTAGCTTATCCGCCCGCATCCATAAGACATCTACGACCAGGCCCCGAAAAGCGCCCGTTGCGATGGTTGTAAATGCCAGGGAAGGAGGAACATTTTCAGGCTTATCGATTATCAGGTTCATATCCTCACGCTGTGAGTTTATGAAATCAAGCTGCATACCAGCGGCAATAAGTAAAGCAGCCGCAAGAACAATACAAAGAGACCAGATTATTGTGTCGCGCGAACGCATCGTTCGTACCTCGTGAAGCGTATCTCGTATTTCGCTTCACGTGTTAGATTATAATTTTTGCAATTTCTCTGAAACTGAAAATCAGCACGGCAAGAAGCAACAATAAAAGGGACTTGATACAAATCATAAGGCCGGCGACCTTGGCCAATAAAGGCCAGCTCAATAATCGCGCAGGAACCAGGAATTTTGCAGGGTTAAATTTATCAAACTGCGGCAGGAGCAAAATGACCGGCCTAATAGTGTAAGAATAGACCCAACTTAAGTTTTCACCAAGAAAGTCGAAGGATTCTAAACAGAAGCCACTAATAGTTGCGGTAAAGAAAATCACAAGACAAAGCAATATGGCCACAGGGAAGGAGAGGAAAGTTGAGGCCAATATGCCTAAACAAGCGAGGAAAATCAAACGAAATAAGATTAAAAGAACGGCTCTTATGAAATTGCCGGTGAAGGTATCGGCCTCGTAAAGCACTTCCAATCCGTCCTCAGGTGGAAATATTACTACCGTATTATTCAGGGGGACATTCAGGAAACCGACGGCCAGATAGCCGTCTTCGGCGACTACATTGGCAGGAACCTCTATTTCGTGAAAAGTTCGGATTAAATCCTTGCGGTCAAAATCACGAATCGGAGTTTCCCTTTTGGTGCCGTACTTGATCTGTCGATAGTCACCTACGGTCCATATCCCATAAACATTCAAATCGGGCGGATTTACCGAAACATCGTATTTAAACCTTATAAACAAACTCTGGTTAGGGTCGAGAGGTCTAACGTTATTAAACTCCCAAATCAATTGTTGACCGGGCACAGCAGCTCTTTTCCATCTTTTCTGGTCTTCAGTAAGTCTGGCGATTATTTTCTCGCGTGGGACACCTTCGGGCAGTCGGCCGCTCTTTTTGAGTTTCTCGTAGGACTCAAGGACCTCCCGGGTGACATCGACTTCGGCGGGAATTAGACTATTCCGAGCGGTATAAAACTCATTGTCGAGCTGGGCAAGGTCGGCTTCGCTCGCATTGAAATATTTCGGTATATAAATAGTAATGGCGTATATTATAGCTGAAAAGAGAACGAGCAAAGCCACATCCAATAGTATTACGCCGAGCAGTTTGCCAAAAAGAAGCTGAAAACGGCGAATAGGCTTGGTAATAACAGTGTAAATTTGTCTTTGCTTTATATCGCTTGTCAGCGAATAGATTGAGACGACTATCGTGAGCAAACAGAGCAAAAAACTGGTGAGCGAAAGGCCGTAGCTTACGAAGGTCTGGAGCCGGCCCTTCATAGTGCCGTCGCCCGTCATCGCCGCACCCATCACCGGAAGCAGGACAACCAGCAGAATTACAAAAACAGCGGCAATCTTCATCCGCAAGGCCTGCTTTATAGTATTCGTGGCAACAGCCCAGATACTACGCATTTTTCAATTTCCGATTTTCGATTTCCGATCGACAATTGACAACTGGTCATCCGAAATCGAGCATTGGTCACTTACCATTGACTAAATACCACTGCCTATTCACTATCCTCTTTTTTGTGTGTTGAGCGGCCTGCCCCGTTAGAGCCTGTTCCTTTCGGGTCTCTAAGGGGGCCTGTTAGCTGGTCAAGGATTCTTTTTTTGATTTGCTCGGGCTTCGGGGCTTTGGGTTCAACCGGTTCTGTTTTAATTTTTCCATTTCTAACGACGGGTTTCGGCGAGGCTGGTTTAGTCGGCTCAGTTAGTTTGCTCAGCAACTGTTCATCGGGTTTGGGTTCAGAAGTCTCGACGGGGACAACTTGCTCTGTTGTTGGAGGTCCCGGGGGCGGCTGTGGCGATACCGGTTCAGAGACAAGTTTATCGAGTATATCTTCCACAGGGGTTTCCGATGCGAGAAAACCGCCGATTCGTGTGGTACCGACTGCACCGCTTGTGGGCTGGGCCTGCTGCTGGGCGGTCTCAACGGTTTTGATGAAAAATGTTTCGAGCTTATCCATTGGAGAAGTTACGACGCAGTCAGCCTGTTCGTCTTGAATCAGCTGCTTTATTTTCTCAACGGCGGTATCGCTTATGTCGCCGGTAGTAATTTGCTTTTTATTTGTCTGCAGGAGGAGGTCTTTAACGTGGCCTTCGGCCTGGATTTTGCCGCCGTAGAGGATTGCAATTCTATCGCACACATCTTCAACATCGGCGAGCAAATGACTGCAAAGCAAAACCGTCTTGCCGCGTTTTTTAAGCTCCAGGACTAAATCCTTTATCTGCCTCGTTCCGATAGGGTCAAGTCCGGTTGTGGGCTCGTCCAATATAAGTAAGTCGGGGTCGTTTATCAGTGCCTGTGCCAGGCCGATTCTGCGTGCCATACCTTTTGAAAACGTTCCAACAGGTCTGTTTGCGACGGCCTTTAGCCCAACCATATCGAGCAGGGCTTCGATACGCATTTTCCGCACTCTGGCGGGCAAGCCAAATAACCTGCCATAGAAATCCAGGGTTTCGCGGGCGTTCAAATACCTGTAAAGATAGGACTCTTCCGGCAGAAATCCTATCCGAGCACTGATTTTAGGGTCGGCGCCGTCGCCGCCAAGACATAAGGCTCTTCCCTTTGTCGGATAAAGCAAGCCGAGCAGCATCTTCAGGGTGGTTGTTTTGCCTGAGCCATTGGGACCTAAAAGGCCGAAAACTTCATTGTAGCGAATCCGTAAATTCAGGTCATCGACGGCATAGACCTTGTCCCGACCCCACCAGTCGGAGAAAACTTTGGTCAAAGAAAAAGTTTCAACTGCATATTCCATAGACTTTGATATTTACATTTTCTGTGGTTCGTGGCTGAGCTCCTCGCCGTATCGGACAAGTCGAGCACTGTTAAAAATAACAATCAACGAGCCGGCAAAATGCAGAACGGCGGCGAAAACCGCCGGCAGCCACCCTGCTGCTGCCGCTGCATCACCGAGAATAATAAACATTATCCCAAAGCCGAGATTTTGATTAATAACTCCTCTTGTTTTTCGTGAAAGTCGAACGAGGAAAGGAAGCCGTTTTAAGTCATCGCTCATCAGGACAATCGAGGCAGAGTTTATGGCCACATCGCTGCCGGCAGCACCCATAGCGATGCCAAGGTCGCCGGCTGCCAGAGCAGGTGCATCGTTTATACCATCTCCGACAACGACGACGGTGTGGCCGTCTTTTTTCATCTGCTCAACAATCGAGAGTTTGTCCTGAGGCAGACAATGCGCCTTAAAATCGGTACAGCCCAGTTCGGCAGCAACCCTGTTGGCGACCTCGTCCCTGTCTCCTGTTAGCATAGTTACCCTTTTTATGCCGATATCGAGCAGCTCCTTGACGGCTTGTTGGGCTTCGGGTCTGGTTTTGTCCTGCAAACCGATCCAGCCGATGCACTTTGAATCCTTTGCTACATAAAGGGTGCTGAAGCCCTGCTCCTCGTGAAGGCCGGGGTCGGAAACGTTGCTTATATCTACATTGTTTTCCTTCAGGAAGGTATCTCTGCCGACAATAATTTTTGCGGAATCGACCAGAGCAGTTACGCCCTTGCCGGGCGTTTCCTGGAAATTGTCCGGGGCAGGTAAGGAGAGATTTGCTTCTTTGGCTACCTCCTGCAGGGCCCTTGCGGCGGGATGTTTGCTCATCTGCTCAGCGGAAGCTGTGACGGCTAACAACTCGGCGGGTTCAATATCTTCAGCGGGCGTCAGTTTTGTTACATACAGCCGACCGGTCGTTACCGTCCCGGTCTTGTCGAATACCATTGCCGTCATCTTGCCCGCAATCTCAAGGTCGGCTACATTTTTTATCAAGATACCGAGGCGAGCAGAGGCCGATATCGCCGCAACCATCGCCGTGGGAGTTGCCAGAATCAAGGCGCAGGGACACGAAACAACAAGTATCGTAATCGCCCTGTCGATATCGGCGGTGAAAAACAAAACTATCGCGGCAATCATCAAAATCGTGGGCGTGTACCACTTAACATAACGGTCGATTATCCGCATAATCGGTATCTTTGTCTGCTCAGCCTGCATAATCAATGACTGGACTTTGCCGAGAGTTGTATCTTTGCCGGCCTTGGTTACAGTGAAATCCAGCACGCCGGTAAGGTTGCTTGTGCCGGCGAAGACCTGCATCCCCGGCACTTTATCGACAGGCAAAGATTCGCCTGTTATCGTGGCTTCATTGACGGAGCTAAGTCCCTTTATAACTTCGCCGTCAGCCGGTATATTATCGCCCGGGCGGACGCGGATACAATCGCCGGGCTTGAGGCTGCTGACTTTCGCCTCTTTTTCACCACCCCCGCTTTCGAGAAGATTTGCCTTTGTAGGTGTCAGCTTTATCAGCGATTCAATTGAGGCGCGAGCGCCGAGGGCGGTGCGGGTTTCAATAAGCTCGCTGAGGAGCATAAAGAACGCAACAACACCTGCGGTGACATAGTTTTGCGTTGCAAAGGCGGCGATTATCGCCAGGGCCACCAGTTCATCCATATGCATTTCTATTTTTATAAGGCTCTTTATTGCGTGCAGGACGATGGGGGCACCGAGCAGTATTGCGGCGGCCATAGCTAGAAACTCGGTGCTAAAGCTGCCGCTGCCGTAAATGAGCCTGGCGATACCACTGTTTATGAGCAGCATTCCGCCGGCCAATGTCCCCAGCAGAGCCACACTTACGCGGACCTGCCTGCCATGAGTGTATTCAGCGGTAACGTCTTCTTTAAAATGTAAGTGTTCATGAGCCATAATTTGTATTTCATCCTCTGCTGTCATTGCGAGGAGCGTAGCGACGAAGCAATCTCGACCATTCGTAAGTCAGAGATTGCCACGGGATTACTTTTTCTCATATTTTGGTTTTAGCTTTGGGTCCCTGTTTATGTATATCCACAATTCGGTGCCTTTGGTGCCTTTAGTAGGCTGAATAATCATTTTCTCATCTACGTTGTTAAAAATGTGCGTTATGGCATCAAGATAGATTTTTTGAACAACAAGCTCCGGACGTTTGCGATATTCAGGCAGCAATTTTTGCAAATATTCGGCATCGGCTCTGGCAGTTTCCACAACTTTCGTTCGGTAGGCACGTGCCTGAGCGATTTTCTCAGCGGCCAGGCCGGCGGCTTCGCTAAGGGTATTCCCAGCGTAAGTTCTGGCTTCACTGACGGCCTTTTGCCTTTCCTGACTTGCCTTGTGGGTGGCCAGAAATGCTTCATTGACCTGTCGAGGCCAGATTGTGTCGGTAAGCTCGACCGATACAACTTTTATGCCACTTTCTATTTTACTGAGCTTTTCCTGTAGTAATTTTCTAACGTCGTCCGGGATTGTATCCTGGCTCGAAAGCGCCTCATCAATCGTATAGTGAACCATTGCGGTTACAACGGCATCATCAAACATGGCTTTCAAAAACGGAGTTATGCTTTTTGTTATAACATCAAAATAACTCTGTCCCGGTTTTACATCTTCGATATAAACATTTTTGAAGAAGCGTTCAGGGTCATCAATCTGATAGGTTAGCTGCCATTTGGAATGAATAATGCTATAGTCGCTGCCGGTAGAAGCGGAGACGGATTGAGTCTGTTCTTCACTTCGGGTAATGCAATAGCCATCATCTACAGGGTCCAGCGCTTCTGGTGGTATGCGAATTCTTTCTTTCGGGCCTGGGGGAAGCATTTCCGGATACCAAAACGAGTTGACAGGTATATTTATCTTTTTGGCTACGGGGATTTTTATAATTTCGTCTATCGGATATGGGAATACCCAATGCGGGCCCGGCTCAAGGATTCTTTTTTCAGCCACCCCCCGAATCTTTCCAAATCGCAAAACAAGTGCCTGCTCATCCGGACCAACCGTTCTAAAACCCGAGGCCAGGAAAACAATAACCAGCACAATCATTATTATCTTGAGGATAATAAAGCTGATTCTCAATGCCTCTGACAGGGACTTACCGGCGGCATCAAGCTCATCGCCGGCAGGGTTCTGAGGTGATTGGGGCTGCAAACCCTTGTTATTTTCGTAACTCTGTTCTGTCATAGCGTTAACGATTGTCTCTTAGAGAAATTTATTCTTTCGATTCGTTCGGGTCTCTGGGTTCAATGTTGGGCATTTGCCCTAATAGACTGGCAAGCCACGAACCTTCTCTTAAAATGATAGTCGACCTTTCTTTCAATGTTTCCTTGGCGGCGTCAATTTCCCGCAGGAACATCGCAAACTCAGGGTCGACTTCGAGCATTTTATAATATTTTGCGGCCTCGGCATCACCCTCGGCTTGTATTGCCTTTGCCTTTGCCTCGGCAACAGCTAATAACTCCGTCTTTTTCGAATCGGCGACGGCTTTTATCTTTGTTGCCTCGGCGTTTCCCTGTGCAATTGTTGCCTGGTACTTAGTGTTTCTTTCTGCCCTCATCCGTTCAAAGACCTTCTCGCTGACATCCTTACTGATTTTAAGCTGCTTTATACCGAGGGTTTTGATTTCAATGCCATAATTCGCATTTGCGACGGCCTCTTGAAGATGAGTAAGCATTTCTTCTTCGATTTGCGGAAATTTTATTTCATTGGGGTCACTATTTACAAATTCACCGAAGGAATGTCGGCCGATTATTGTATTTTGAGTATCACTGATCTGGCTGAGCAATTTACTCTCAGCTTCCCTGACAGTTCCAACGGCATTAAAGAATCCCAGCGGCTCAGCAATTTTCCAAACGACATAAGTATTTACGACAATCGGCACATGCTCGGCGGTTTCCGTCTCGATGGGGTCGCCTTCAAAGACTCTCATCCGGGAATCAAACGGATGTTTCGTCTGAATTGGAGCCGGCCACTTGAAATACCAGCCAGGCTCAGTAATCTGGTGAGTAGGCTTGCCAAAGGTCGTTACCAAGACCGATTGTGTCTCCCTGACCTGGAACGAGAAAAGATAGAGTCCCAAAATGGCGATTATCAATACGATAAAGATTACTATAGCTATATTTTTCATTTTCCAGTGATCTCCTCAAGACCTTCTAATTCATACAGACTGGGTGTTAGTTTTTCCTTGAAATCGATTATAAATATCTGGGTATCATTCGCATCGGCAACCACGACGTACTTTCTTATATTCTTAAGGGCTTCTTCGAGGGCTGCTAATCTAAGCTGGCGTCTGTAAATTTCTTTTGCGGCCCTGTATGCCTTGAGCTGGCTGGAAAAGCGCTCGCCTGTGGCGCGGGCAAGAGTCGCTGTTTCAAAGGCATAGCTTTCTGATTCCCTGAGGGTTTTAAAGATATCACCCCTTGCTTGTGCAAAGGCCAGCTCCAAATCATTGGCGAGCTTTTCGATTTCCTCTGATTTGTTTTGCTTTTCTGCCTGCTGGTATTGGGCTGCAAGTTTGTATAGCTTATCAGCATCCTCGACAGAACCTACGAGGTTACTTAAAGTTTTGTTGCGCTCCGCGTGGGCATCAAGGATAAGTGCCTGCTTCTCCTGAACAGCACCGATAACCTTTTGGTAGTCTGCTGCAACTTCGGGTGGTGGGTGAATGCCCTGGATGCCCAGAAATACGATTTCAACACCCAGGCCGGCTTCGTCTGCAGCTTCTTGAATCCTGCTGGTTAAAATGCGCTTGGCCTCGGCTTTACCTGCTCCAAGAAGGCTATGACTCATCTCGGAGCCGGATTCAGACTGGTCATTAACTTCAATCTTTGTACTGGCTGCGAATTTCGTAAGTTCGTTATAACAAATCGACTTGAGCATTTCCTCCGCTTCATACACTTTTGTCCCGTCTCGCTCTTTTCTTTCACCATAGTTATAGAGAAAAGAATACAAATCCTTCACCCTGTATTGAACCGGCACGGCAGCCATAACAAGACTTACCGGGACAGCTCCGACAGCCGAAGCGGCGCCTGCCTGTTCGCTGGCTACAAGCAACCGGTATTCTTTCTCGTAATGAGTCTCGCCCCACAACAACGGTCCATGGCCTACTTTCTTAGCCGCCGGATCAATCTTGGGGACGAAGCCAATACTGAGTTCTGAAACCATTTTCGTAGGACGTTTATAGGCAATATCAATCGGCCAGGGCCATTTGAAAGTCAGGCCGGGCCCAACGAGCCTGACATCGTTCGAACTGTTTGCAGGATTGCCGAAACGTTCTATTATCGCTTCCTCGTTGGGGGCTACTATAACAATGCAGCTCAACAGATACAGGGTAATGGCGGCAAAAAGAACTAAGGGTGCAATCGCTTTTTCGAGGAGTTTATAAAACCAGGTTTGAGAGACTTCAAAGCCAAACTGATAATCAATGGCACCTGCGGCAGTACGCAATATTCCGCTCGGCTCATTTATAACGCCCAGCAGTCTGCTGTCAAAGGCGCTTCTGCTGTATTGGTCTTTCAGTCTTGGCCGATATATGTCCAGGACGACATTTAGGGCGGTTTCCACGCCAAGGACGACGAGCAGGATTGAAATCACCCAGGCGATTACATTTACCACGACGAAAATCTGGAATTGTGCCAGTGCTAAGCCTATTGCCAGAGCAAAGCAGAAGATAGCTATGGCAAGCAGGAAGCTGCCGCCGGCCCTTAACGGCTTCCACCGCGGCTGGGCTGACATACCGGTAGCGTAGCGGGACATCAAGAAGCTGACAAACGCTATGGCCGTCATAAAAATTGCAACAAGCAGCGGCTGCTTTTGCTCGATATCAACTGCAGCAGGAATGGCTTTTAATAAGTACAGCCCAATACCTATTTGATAGGCAGCGATTAATACCGAAAATACAGGAATGAACCATTTTTCGAGTATCTGGAGGCGGCGCTGGGCAACGGCAAATAAAGTGGCACGTTCGTCCCTGGCCTGAAAGATTGTAGAAGCTTCCTTACCCTTGGCCAACTGGGTCATATCGAGCTTTTCCTGCTCGGCCAGGGCACGCTGATGGAACTGAATAACAAGGATAAGCCAAATCAAAGCCGCCGAGAGCAGCAGCCAGCCGACCGCAGAGACCGCAAAGAATCCGCTCCATCGGCCTACAAAAAAGGCAATACCGAAGAAGATAACGCTCAAAATCAAGGACGCCAGAGCTACATATTCAGGGCGTTTGGACGACACTGCCATTTTTTATCCCCATCTTGTACTTCGAACAAAAAGCCGCAAACACAGTATTTATTCAATATGTAAGCTCTTTACAAGTTAGAAGTTGTGCAATATAACAATAAACGGCATTTTAGTATAGAGACCTTTGCGAAAAAAATTATGTCTTAAAATCGGACCGGAACCGATGGCACCGCACCGCAGAACCGCTAAAGATGGGCGATGAACAATGCATAAACTATTTACAATAGCAAAAAATACCTTCATAGAAACACTAAGACAGCCGGTCTACGCCATAATAATTATTGCCGCTCTGTTTTTATTCTTTATAAGTCCGTCTTTGACGATGTACACAATGAGCGACGACAATAAACTCTTGCGAGAGATAGGATTATCTACGCTGTTTTTAACCAGCTTGTTCATAGCAATATTTTCCGCTTCCGGCGCTGTGGCCGAGGAAATAGAAAATAAGACGATAACCACCGTCCTGAGCAAGCCCGTTCAACGTCCGATATTCATTGTTGCGAAATTTTTCGGTGTGACCGCCGCGGTTGTTCTGGCACATTACATCTGCACTATCGCCCTCTTAATGGCAATTAGACACGGTGTCCTCGAAACCGCATCGGACACGCTGGACTGGACGGTCATAAGCACGGCGGCTGTTGTCGTTGTCGCAGCATCTCTGCTAAGTGCCTTTTTCAACTATGCTTATGACTGGAAATTTTCGTCGACAGCGATAGTATTGACTGGAATATTCGGTACGTTAGGCATAGTGTTTTTATCTTTTATCGACCGGAACTGGCAGTTTAACCCACAGAACAACGGCATAAACGCGCTCGATGTCTATGGGGCGGTATTGCTGCTGTTAGCTGCAATTATAATGGTGGCTCTGGCGGTGGCGCTCTCGGCGAGGTTTAATATAGCAGTAACGCTTTCGGCCTGCATCGGGATTTTTTTGTTAGGCCTTATAAGCGATTACACATTCCGCGAAGCGGCCAAAACGCAGTTATGGGCCAAAATATGTTATTTTTTGGTGCCGAATTACCAGGTCTTCTGGATAAGCGACGCCATTTACGAAGGCAGCGAGGTGCCTCCAAAGTATATCATAATAAGCGCTTCGTACGCGTTGTGCTACACAACGGCCATACTCTCATTGGCCATTGCACTGTTCCAGAGACGACAAGTAGGATAATTCGTCGTGCGTATTGCGTATATCGTATTGCGTCCCTGTTTTTCTACGCAATACGCATCACGCATCACGCAATACGGTCTTTATAACTGCTATTTCATCGCAATTTTGCTGTTTCGGGCACTTGGCACAGTCGCTCCAGACCTTCATCGGCAGTGCATCTTTTTTAATTGCCTTAAAGCCCATTTTTTCAAAAAAGTCCGGGTCTAAGGTAAGCGCAAAGACCCGCGGCAGGTCGAACTGACGGGCCTGTTCGGTGGCCGCGGCCACTAACATCTTGCCGATACCTTTCTCCGTGTTTGCCTGGTCAACCGCCAAAGATTTTATTTCGGCCAGGTCCGACCAGACGATTTGCAGTGCGCAGCAGCCGACCACGTTGCCGTTGAGCTCGGCAACAATGAAGGCCTGCAGATTCTCGTAAATATCAGCCATTGAACGAAACAGCATCTTGTCCCGTTCGGCATAGAAATTTATCAGAGAATAAATGGCTTCGACATCCGGGATTTTAGCGCTGCGTATTTTCATAGGGAATAGGTCAGTTTGAGTTTATATGTTAATCGCGTTGTGGTGCGGTGCACTTCAGCCGATGGGATGTCAGTACCGCCGATCATATTCCGAGTTGCCTTTTGATTAGTCGAACCAACGAGTCTTTTATTTCAGGATGTCTTGGAATGGGAGCCTGCTTGCCGTTTCTGGGATTTGCATAGATATCGTGCCTGCTGCCGTGTCTTTTCAGGAAACAGCCGCCTTTAACAAGGTCTTTTATCAAGGCCTTTCGTTTCAAACTTCAACCCCCAACTCTATATACTTGACGTCAGCGTGCACCTCTTCAACATCGGATTCCTGAAGCATCATACGATACGCATCAATTATATTTTCCTTTAGTTCCTCTATGGTTTTGCCCTGGCTAAAGACCCCCGGAATTTCCTTTAATTTTCCGACAAACCAATTATCATCCTGCCAGTATTCCAGCGTAAAGACCCTTTTCATTTTGTATTCCTTTCGTCATCAATATATCCGGTTATTTCATACATTCTGTCATCTCCTGCTTTGGAAATTTATAATAACATTCAGGCTCTCAATTAAGTGAATTCTATCAAATTTGGCTTAACCTGCCAACAAAAAAGGCCGTGGGCAACATTCTCACGGCCTTTTGGTCGGGATTCAGGGTGTCTCTGGAGTTATTAGCTGGGTTCTGAAAGTTCTTAGTTCTCTCGGGAGTAATTTATTCAGCACAGGGCCTTGCGGAGTATCTATCAGTAATGTCCCATCATCACTTAGCAGTTGAATATCGTTGCTGTCCGGGAACTGGAACATAGCTTCCGGAGCGATTATCGGAAAATCGCCCAGCTCGGTCAGGACTCCGGTCGGCATATCGTATTTATAGAGTATTTGCAGCGGTTCATCATCGGTTGATTTGTGTGAGCCGGCGACGATAAGGTATTGGCCGAGTGTGGGTGAATATTCAATACTGCGTATGCCGAGGCCGCCAAGGTCTAACAGGAGCGGCGGGTCAAAGTCAGGAGCCGCTCCACTTAAAACCACTTCTTCAGGGTTGTTAAGGTTAATGAGCAGTGCTTTTTTGACACCATCAACCTCTGGTCTTGGATTTCTAAAGCCGATCAACATTGAACTGCCGTCGGCTGATGCACACAGGCCCTCGATGTTTAACCCGTGCCTTTTTGGAGCAAGGTCTGAAATTTCATTGGGGTCGATGTGACCGTTGACCACTCCTACTGCTTCGGTAAGACCCAAATTGTAAACCGAATCGTATGTAATCAAATCGTCAATGAGGTTGGAGTAATTGCCATTTACTGTAACGTTTATGTCGTCCACAACTCTGGTAACGGTGGTTGCAAAGAACTGATAACGGCTGTACCAGTATTTGCCGTCTTTATTTCTGCCGTGAGATGCCATCCAGAAGATTCTGTCATTAAACCAGGTTGCTCCTTCAATGTCGGTCTCAGGATGGCAGGGGTCAGTATTCAAAAACTGTCCAATGTTCGGGTCGGCGACCGGAGCTGAGCCAGGATTATTCGAGTCGTATATGCAGAGTTTGTTGCCTTCGTCGTCGGCTACAATGAACAGGTTCGCATCGAGCGCTACTGCTGCGGAGGCATCGGCTACTTCGCGGTATATTTCAAATGTCCTGACTGTTACAGAGCTTGACCATTCAGTCTCATTAAAGTTGCCTGAAGTGTCACGGGCCTTTACTTTGTAGGTATATTTCGTGCCCGGAGTTAGACCGTTTGGTTCAAAAACATTGCTGTACTGCCAGCCGCCGTCTGGCCCATTGCCTGATGTACATTCGAAGTAGTACTCCACGCCATTTAGGAGGTCGATGGCAACAGTTGCAGCCATTTCAATTGATTCCGTCGAGGTGGCCCGCGGCTCGGTTTCCCAGGTCATAATATTCGGCTCCGGCGGAATGATGTCGGCACCCTCCAGCCAGTTTTCGGTAAATACCTTTAAGTCATCCAGAACTACATTCGCATCGCCTGTAAGGTTTGCTTGGCCGCATGGTAACATTTCCGTACATCCGGAATCCATCCAGTACATAGAGAAGATTACAAAGTCATCAAAGTCAACGTCCCCATCATAATCCAGGTCACCCTGCGGCCGATTTATAGGCAGCAGCGACAGGATTGCATTTTCCAGCATCAGTTTTGCCTGGTCAGTGGCATCATCGAAAAACTCGTATGTCATTTTCGGCATTGCGAAAAAGACACGGGGGGCACCCGGGGCATAATAGGAGCCATCGTAGTAATTGGGCTCGCTGCCGAGCCAGCGGGCGATTACAACATTGCTCGCGCTTGTGGCTACGACCGTACCGTAACCTGCGGATGCCTGGTCAGAGTGGTCGATTTCTTTGCCTGTTGTGAATATCTCCACCGTCCCGGAAGAAGTATCAACGCCTGCAAAGATTTCATCATTAGCATCGGCAATGTCCAGGTGCGTACACGGATTAGTATCGGCCTTGTCACCATCCAGCCAGTCCCAATATCTATGTCTGGGTTTACCACTTCGGGCAATTTTGATGTTGTGATTGAGAATCGGCACATTTACATCGTTCCAGAACTCGGAGTCACCATTGAAACTTCCTCCGCCGTTGTCCCACGAAATAATAATCAGGTCGGCACATTCAAGCTCAAGTTTCTTATTGGCGATGAGGTATTCCTCATATCTGTCAGGCTCTATATGGACATGGACGTTTCCCCTGTAGATGTCCTGCAGAAATTCGGTGTAACCTCGTTCGGATTCGGCAGAATTCCTGGTTACGATGATGACGTTAAGCGGCTCAGACCTGGCGCCACCCGTCAGAGCCGTCAACAGGACTAATATTGATATCAGAGATTTGATTTTCACTCGCTGCTCCCTGAAAAAGCCCTATGATACCGACACCAATACTGTAAGAGCATTGCACTAATCTAACTAATATTATACCAAAAAAAGGGGGGGAAAAAACAAAATACTGCTGCCGGATGTTGTTTCTGTCCGATAAGCAGATATTTAGCTGCGCTCAGGATGACAGGTTTTCAGTGGTTTACTTACGGATTCCGCTCCGTCTAAAGCCGTATCTTCGATTTCGCTGGAATGACATAAAAAGTGAAAAAAAGCTGGAAAAACTGCTGCATATCACTACAATTGCCAAAATTATGAGATTCATACTTATTGATAAGATTGTTTCGCTTCAGAGCGGCAAGGAAATAAAGGCAATCAAGAGCGTTTCTATGGCTGAAGAATACCTGGCGGACCATTTTCCCGCATTTCCGGTGCTGCCGGGCGTGCTGCTGCTCGAGGGACTAATTGAATCGGCCTCGTGGCTGGTGAGAGAGGCGGAGAATTTTGCCCACAGTATGATATTGCTTAAACAGGCGAGAAATGTAAAATATAGAAGTTTTCTGGCGCCGGGCGCGCAGATAGAATATACTGTCGAGGCGAAAACAATCGAAGAAGACCTCAGCAGTTTTTCGGGCTTCGGTTTATCGCAAGGCCAGCGAATCGTGGAAGCAAGATTTGGACTAAGGCACTTTAACCTCTCCGTGCAAAATTCGACAATGGCAGAAGTGGATGCTAAAATTATCGAAGAAATGAGGCAGCGATGGAAATTGCTAAGATAGTTCGTAGTTGGTAGTTCATAGTTCACAGACAAACAAGTGAAAATGCCGGAGGTGAAAAGATATGGCAATGAGTCGGGATGAAATATTCCAGGAAGTGCAGGAGGTCCTCGTCGATGCGCTGGGAGTCGACGACGACGAGGTTACGGGCGAAGCGACCTTAATGGGAGACTTGGGAGCTGAAAGCATTGATTTTTTGGACATAGTATTTCGATTGGAGAAAACATTCGGAATAAAAATTCCGCGAGAAGAGTTATTTCCGGCTGAGAGCCTGATGAATAATCCGGAATTTGTCAAAAACGGCAAATTGACCGAAACAGGGCTGACTGAATTGAGGGATAAAATACCGCATACCGACCTCACGGTATTTGAGAACGACCCTGATATCAACAAATTGGGTAATTTGTTCACTGTCGATGCGATTGTAAATTACGTTGAGACTAAGTTGAATGTTGCTTAATAGCTTAAAGTGTCTTCGAGATGTTAGCGGCAGGATTGCTCAAGGTCAACCTGCCGCTAACTAATATAGGCGGAGACCCGGTGGAAAATGCGATGGATATGGATAGATAAATTTGTTGAGTTTCACAGCGGCGAATGTGCTGTGGCGGTTAAAAATGTAACGCTCGCTGAAGAGCATTTGCACGACCACTTTCCAGGTTTTCCCGTTATGCCGGAGACCTTATGCATTGAAGCAATGGCACAAACCTCGGGGATACTTGTCGGGGAGGCAAAAAAGTTTCAGGAAAAAGTTATTCTTGCGAAGATAAAGAAAGCCGTCTTTTTTGACTACGTAAAGCCCGGCGATACAATAAAATTAGATGCAAAAATTGAATCCATCTCCCCTGAAGCGGCAAGTACGAGCGGTAAGATTACCTGCGGAGAAAAGTTGATTGCCGAGATAGATTTGATGTTCAGCCATATAGACCAGAACCTGGCAGGCAAACAATTCCCGGAGGAAAACTTCGTGTTCACGGACACGTTCAAATCACTTCTGCGCGACGTGCTCTTGGATAGTGCCGGGCAGAAGCCGGAGCAAGACTGATGGGTTCGGCCCGCGTAGTAATAACCGGCCTTGGCGCGATAAGCCCACTCGGATTAACCGTCGGCGATATGTGGGGCGGCCTTTGCGCCGGCAGATGTGGGATAGGACAAATTACCGCATTTGACCCTGTGGGCTTTAGCTGCAAATTAGCCGGTCAGGTCCCGGATTACAAGATACGGCAATACGTCCCAAAGAGCTACCGCAAAGCCATTAAACTGATGTCGAGGGATATCCAGCTGGCGGTTATAGCGGCAAACGAAGCTCTTACAAGCAGCGGCCTTGTTACAAAAGGCCTCGACCCGGAAAAGGTCAATGTTGACCCGGCACGCATGGCAATCAATCTGGGGGCAGGCCTTATAAGCTGTGATTTGGTTGAGCTGGCTCCGGCGGTGGCAGCAAGCACTACCGATGGTAAGTTTGACATTCATAAATGGGGTAAGGATGGTCTTGAGCTGGTAACACCTTTATGGCTGTTGAAATATCTGCCCAATATGCTTGCCTGCCATATAGGTATTATTCACGACATACAGGGGCCGAGCAACACTATCACATGTGCTGAAGCGGCTGCGCATCTGGCGATAGGCGAAGCGACGCAGATTATCGCCCGCGGCGACACTGACATCGCTCTGGCGGGCGGGGCTGAAGCAAAGGTCAATCCGATAATTATGATTCGCCAGTGCTTGCTTAAAAGAGCTACCAGCGAAAACAACAGCAGCCCTGCTACGGCGTGCAGGCCTTTCGACGCCGACGCCAAGGGCTCGGTTTTCGGTGAAGGAGCCGGGATGCTTGTATTGGAAAACCTGGAGAATGCCCGGCGGCGAGGTGCAAAAATTTATGCCGAAGTAGTCGGGGTCGGACACAGCAATAATATCAATCCGGCGTATGAGTGTCTCGAACCGGACGGCTATGGCTTGCAAATAGCAATAGAAAAAGCAATGGCGAATGCACGGATTCAGCCGGAGGATTTGGACCTGATTGTCCCGCACGGAACGGGGATAGCCGCCGATGACCTGGCTGAAGCAAAAGCAATTGAGGCGGCCCTTGGCGAAGCAGCAACAAAGCCGGCAGTCTGGCCGACAAAAAGTATGCTCAGTAACACAGGCGCCGCAAGCGGAGCTATTGACGTTGTCGCTGCGGTTTGTGCAATGACCGAGAGTAAGATACCGGCTGCGAAAAATTGCGACAGAAAAGCCGATGGCTGCAATTTGAATATTGTGAAAGAGCCAGAGCAGAAAAAAATCTGTTATACACTCTGCTGCAGCTATACATACGGCGGACAAACAGCGGCGCTTGTGCTAAAAAACTTTGATGGCGAAATGGTAAGTTAAATGGCTGAGAAAGAGACAACCGAGCGTGTGGTAATAACCGGAATGGGCATTGTCTGTCCCCTGGGCCACGATGTAGAGACCGTCTGGCAGGCAATGGTAGCGGGCAAGAGCGGCGTGGCCAAAACCACCATTTTCGACGCTTCGACGTTTCCTACCACCTTCAGTGCCGAAGTTAAAGATTACGACTTTGCAAAATACACAAAGAATCCACAGCTGCACAAACACAGCAATCGAGGCTCGGGGTTTGCTATCGGCGCAGCAGTCCAGGCCTGCAAACAGGCGGGGATTGATATTGAAACCGGCGAGCCGACCGACGGCATAGACCGCAGCAGATTAGGGATTTACCTGGGAGCAGGCGAAGGCTCCGTTGACAATGACGTATTCTTCGGCGCTATCGTGGAAGCGTGGGACACAGACAAAAGCGAAATGGACTGGGGACGATGGACAGAGGTAGCTCTCAGCAGGATGAGCCCGATGCGTGAGCTTGAGCAGGAGCCAAATATGCCGGCCGCTCATATCGCAATGCTCACGGGCGCACGCGGGCCGACAAGAAGCTGCCTGACCGCCTGTGCAGCGAGCACTCAAGCCGTCGGCGAAGCAATGATGATAATCCGCAGAGGCAAGGCGGACATAATGATTGCAGGCGGTGCGCATTCGATGATACACCCGTTGGGTCTTACGGGCTTTAACCGTCTTACCGCCCTATCGACAAGAAACGACAGTCCCGAGACGGCATCAAGGCCGTTCTCAGCCGGCAGGGATGGTTTCATTCTCGGTGAAGGGGCAGCGATGTTAATTCTCGAATCCCTGGGCTCGGCGAAAAAGAGAGGCGCGGAAATCTTGGCCGAACTCATCGGCTACGGCAGCAGTTCCGACGCATTCAGGGTTACTGATATGCACGAGCAAGGCAGAGGTGCAATCCAGGCGATAACTGCGGCACTTGCCGATGCCGGCATTAGCGAAAGGCAAGTCGATTACATAAACACGCACGGCACCAGCACTACGGAAAACGACTCGATAGAGACCAGGGCTATCAAAGCGGTCTTCAAAGAAGAGGCGAAAAATATTCCTGCCAGTAGTGTCAAGAGTATGTTTGGACATTTAATCGGGGCGGCCGGGGCCGCGGAATTGATTACCTGTGTTCTGGCAATACGTGATAATATCGTTCCGCCGACAATGAATCTAAACGACCCTGACCCTGAACTTGACCTGGATTACGTACCTAATGAGCCGAGAAAAATGCAGGTTGATGTAGCGATGAATGAGTCTTTCGGATTCGGCGGACAGAATAATGTGGTAATCATAAAAAGATATGAGGAAAAGTAAAAAGGCAAAAGGTCTATCGCAATGCGCACGCCTGGCCTCGAGCGAAGCGAAGGCACGCAATACGAATTATGATTGACGTTGGTTCGATGGGACGGTACACTTCACGATATGCGACGGCCAGAAGTTCCGGTTTTGTCGCCAGGGGGACAACGACAAAGTGAAAGGAAAGAAAGTATGAAGAGGTCAGTTATTACGAAGCTGGGTGTGGGTATTCTTACAGCAGCACTGCTCTGCGGGTGCCAGACCCTCGGCCGGGGACCTTCCGACAAAGAACTCGTCAACACCACAATGGCCGATTGGAAAGCAGCTCTGACAGCCAGGGATATGGACAAGCTTATGGCGGCGTATTCTGAGAACTACGCATCTGAGAGAGGGACTGACAAGAACTCGGTACGTGAGTTTATGACCAGGGTCTTCGACGAGGACTGGATGGACAACATCAAGGTTAATATGGAGGACGCCGAAACCACGATTGAAGGGGACAAGGCCGAGTTTGGTCCCGTTGAATTTATCTCCGATAGGGGCACGATGAAAATCGACTACACACTGCAGAAAGAAGACGGCGCCTGGCGCATTGTGGGCTCGAAAAGACAAGAGCAGTAGCGTTAAATCAGCGCACCCAATTACCCATAACTGTTAAAAGAAGTGAGTAGCTTGCGGTAGAAAGCAACGCCTAAATACCAAACACGATGATTGATATTAAGCAAATACGCGAGAATCCACAGAAGTTTAAAGACGCAGCCAAAGCCAAGGGCTTTGACGTGGACATCGACCATTTGCTGTACATAAATGCCGAGCTTCAAGAGAACAAGAAAAAATTACAGTATATTGCTACCGAGAAAAACAGGCTCGGCAAATCAATACCGAACCTAACGGGGGACGAAAGAAATTCGGCTATAGGCAAGCTAAGCATACATAAAAAGAATGAAGCGAAACTTCAAGAACAAATAAAGGAGTTTCAGCCGCAATTTGATGAGCTTATGTTGCTTGTGCCGCAGCCGGCCGACGATAATGTGCCTTTCGGCGAAGATGATACTCAAAATGTTGAAATAAGAAGGGAGGGCAAAGTAAGGCAGTTCGATTTCGAGCCGAAAGACCACGTCCAATTGGGTCTTGATTTGGGCATTATAGATATCGAACGAGGCGTTAAGTTAGCAGGGACGAGAAACTACTTCCTAAAAGGCGATGGTGCACTATTGCACTGGGCTGTTCTTCGGTTCGCTATGGACTATATAGTGGAAAAGGGATTTGTGCCGATGTCGGTGCCGGTTCTTATGAAAGATGAGACAATGACAGGCACCGGCTTTTTCCCCGGCTCTGAAGACCAAACATACCGAATGGAAAAAGACCAGCTCAATCTCTCAGGGACTGCTGAGGTGCCGCTGACGGCTTACCATTCCGGCGAGATATTAAGGGCTGAAGAGCTGCCGTTAAAATATGTGGGACTGTCAAGCTGCTTCAGGCGCGAAGCCGGTGCTGCGGGCAAAGATACATACGGGCTTTACAGAATCCATCAGTTCGACAAGGTCGAGCAGGTGGTCATCTGTGAGAACAGCATAGAACAGAGCAATAAGTTCCACGAAGAGATTCTGGCCAACGCCGAGGCCGTGATGCAGGCGCTGGAGCTGCCCTACCGCGTTGCCAATGTTTGTACCGGCGATTTAGGCAGAGGCCAGGCAAAGAAATTCGACATAGAGGCCTGGATGCCCTCGCGAAACAACTACTGCGAAACGCACAGCGCAAGTAAATTGTACGACTTTCAGGCAAGGCGAATGAACCTGCGCTACAAGAAAAGCAAATCGCAAATCGCAAATCGCAAATCGAAAATCAACTTCTGCCACACCTTGAACAACACCGTAATTGCAAGCCCGCGAATACTGATACCCATTCTCGAGCTTTACCAGAATTCGGACGGCTCAATAACAATACCAAAAGTCCTCCGCCCATATATTTACCCCGTTAGAGACCGCATAACAAAAAAATAGAAGGCAAAAAGGGAAAATCTCTAACGGGGTGAACGGCAAAGAAAAAATAGTTCGTAGTTCGTAACTCGTATCTGGTGACTAAAGACTCAAGATTAAAGACCAAACGGAGAAGCAACCGTATGAAGAGAAAACATTCCATATTTGTTTTTGCTATAGTCTTGGCCTTTTTTGAAGAGGCGTGGGCACATGGGTTCGCAGTGCACGTGTCTACACCTGTTTCGCCTCCGGCTGGATATGAACTGATTTCTTTATTTACACTGCTTAGCTTAGTTCTGGTAAATATAGTGTTGTTTAAGACCTTCTGGATTGCTGAGTGGGGACGCAGCATTGGAATATCTTTATTGGGTATCGGGATTTTTGCAGTAAGCTTTTATTTCTTTGGAGCTTTTTGCACCATACTCAATACTGCACCTCCGCCAGGATTAGGACTGCGATACCCTGTTTTTTGGGGCTTCGGCTGGGATACAGTTGGGATCATATTTTCAGGATGGAATATACTTGGCATACTTTTTCTACTGAGCAGTATCGTACTTTTAGGCAAATTGTGGCGGAAACTCAGGACCCAAAAAGTTCTTGTGATTTTATGTCTCAACATAAGTATTTATTTGTTGGGTTTAGTTCCATATATTGCGACAGGTGCTCTTACACACGGATGGGCTGGTTCACATGTTCGCACGGCCTGTGACGTGCAACTAACAGATTTAATTTATGCCTTGAGTAAATATGCTGAAAAAAACGAACATAAGATTCCAGTAGCAGAATCGTTTGACAAACTTGTGCCCAAACTTGTTCCATATATAAAGCAGACTAAAGGCCGATCCGACAATCCCATTCATCTTTGCCCCCTCGGCTGTGCACTTGAGAAGTTACCAAAACCTTATGTTTGGAATGAGAAATTTATAGGTGAGGCATTTGATGTAAATGAATTGCCAGAGAATGCTATAATTCCAATTGTATGTCCATACCACAGTGAAAGTCTATTGCCAATAATCATCCTCAAAAACAAGCAGTAGGGTGGGGCTTGCCCCACCATCAACATTTGCGGTTAAATATTATTGAATTCTCTGCGCTCTCTGTGTCTGAAAAAATCAGTGTTAATTCGTTGCTATATTTCTCTGCGTAATCTGCGAAATCTGCGTCTAAATTTTCTTTGTGCCTTTTGTGCCTTTTTGTGGCTAAAGCAAAACCGTGTCAATCAGTGTTAATCCGTGTCTAACTTCCCTGCGTAATCTGCAAAATCTGCGTCTAATTTTTCTTTGTGCCTTTTGTGCCTTTTTGTGGCTAAACAAAATCCGTGCAATCTGTGAAATCCGTGGTTAAATTATTATTAAATTCTCTGAGTCCTCTGTGTCCTCTGTGGCTATTCTCTACTTTTTCTATCCGCTATCCACTCACCAATTAACTATTCACCAATTACCAATCACCATTAACAAATCAGTGTCCAAAAAAATTCACTTGACATCTAACTTTGCACAATGTATAATACCCAGCTAACATATAAAAAGTGAATACAGTATCCTAAATTCGGAGGTGTTCTCAATGTCGAAGATCCGGCCTTCCTTGGACGGGGCCACCGGACTCAACCCATACAACCGGAGTTTATCCTCGAAGTTTATCCTCGAGAAGCTGCTCCTTGACCTCGAAACAGAGGGCCCACAAATTCCTCGCTCTACTCTCTCCTATCGCCGCTCTACATCTGTCGAGAGTCCTCGACAAATCGGCCCTTTTATGCAAAACAAAGCCAATTTGCCGGATGATCAAATGAACGTAACTATATACATAACAAAGGAATATGAAAATAAATCCAATTGGACACTTGGTGAAAACAAAGCCAATACAAAGCCAATACAAAGCCAATACAAAGCCAATACAAAGCCAAACAAACCCAATCCCCCGCCCCCAAACCGCGCCGATTTGGCTGGGCAGAGGTAAACTAAGAAATATCAGATTAAGAGAGTATTATGCGAAAAGTTGTTTTGTTCTTCTGTACAGTATTATTCATAGTAGGTCTGGCCATTTTCGGCCGCCCAAATACTTATGATGTAGTAATAAAATCAGGAGAGATATACGACGGTTCCGGCGGAGCATCATACGTTGCGGATGTCGGAATTAAAGATGGTCATATCGCAGCTATCGGACAGCTCCAACCAGATGCGGATGTCGTAATCGATGCACAAGGTCTCGCAGTTGCGCCAGGTTTTATCAATATGTTAAGCTGGGCAAATGAATCTCTTATAGTAGATGGAAGGTCGCAAAGCGATATTCGTCAGGGAGTAACCCTTGAAGTTATGGGCGAAGGATGGTCAATGGGGCCTCATTACGGAAAATGGACTACACTTGGAGAATATCTCGAATATCTTGTAAAAAAAGGAGTATCGACCAATATAGCCTCTTTTGTGGGCGCAACGAATGTTCGTGTTTATGCTGTTGGATACCAAGACCGTTCGGCAACTCGTGAAGAACTTGAGCAGATGCGTAAATTAGTAGGCCAGGCAATGCAAGAGGGAGCAGTAGGCGTTAGTTCCGCGCTGATTTATACTCCCGGCCTTTATGCTCGTACTGACGAGTTAATAGCTCTTGCAGAGGTGGCGGGCGAATATGGTGGAATGTATATTTCGCACATCCGCAGCGAGGGTAACCGCCTGCTTGAAGCGTTGGATGAATTGATAACAATTGCGCGAAAAGCAAATGTTGCCGTCGAGCTGTATCACATGAAGGTTGCCGGTAAATCAAACTGGGATAAACTTGATGCTATGATTGAAAGGATTGAAAAGGCACGGGCTGAAAGTCTTAAAATTACGGCAGATATGTACACCTATACCGCAGGTGCAACAGGTCTCGACGCTGCAATGCCTCCCTGGTTCCGGGTGGGTGGACACCAGGCATGGGTACAACGGCTCAAAAATCCGAAAATCAGGAAACGCGTGTTGAAGGAGATGACTACGCCTACTGACGAATGGGAAAATTTATATATTTTAGCAGGTACGCCGGAAAATATTCTTCTAATAGGCTTCAAAAACGAAAGGCTCAAACATCTTACCGGAAAAACTCTTGCAGAAGTTGCTAAAATGAGAGGAAAATCACCGGCAGAAACTGCAATAGAACTTATTATTGAAGACCACAGCCGCGTTGAAGCGGTCTACTTTTTAATGTCGGAAGAAAATGTGAAAAGGCAGATTAAGCTCCCCTGGGTCAGCTTTTGTTCAGATGCACCCTCTCTCGCCCCTGAGGGGGTCTTCTTAAAATCAAATCCACATCCCCGTGCATACGGCAGCTTTGCCCGGCTTCTGGGTAAATATGTTCGCCAGGAAAAGCTCATTACGCTGGCAGAGGCCATCAGGCGTTTGACTTCACTGCCGGCAGACAATCTCAAACTTGACCGGCGGGGAAAACTTAAAAAAGGATTTTATGCAGACATTGTCATTTTCGACCCTGAAACAATTATCGACCACGCGACATTTGAAAAACCGCACCAGTATGCAACGGGTATGCTCCATGTTTTCGTAAACGGCACACAGGTTCTCAAAGATGGCGAACATACCGGTGCCAAACCCGGCCGCGTTGTCCGCGGACCAGGATGGAAAAAGTAGACCGGGAATGACATAAGGGAAAATCTCCGTGTTCTCTGTGGCAAAATTAGTCCCGCCGGAGGCGGATTTATAACTTGAGTCTTGCCTCTTGAGTTTGGTCAAAATTAGCCTTGAGTCCTGGGTCTTGAGTCTGCAGTCTGTTTTGCTATGGATGTTATTGCAGGCTAACACCTAACTTTAAGGACACCTTCTGCAGCTTCTTATCCAATGTCCAAAATGGAATTGCCGTCAGAACCGCAGAGGCAAGCAGGTGAGCGTCAACATAGCCGATTCCTCTGCCCATAAGCCGATTACTTTCAACAAATTGCAAAACCTCCTCATGCTCTGCTTGTTTTGCCATAGGAAGAGAGTGCAGCAGGGAAAGTATCTCAGTCCGATTCTTAAGATTTCCGCAGGCCAGCTCACCAATGATAAATGGATGGCAAACAACTCTTCCATCATTTAGTAGAATCTCAAGGTCAGAATCGCCGGCACGGAAGTGAGAGACCCACACAGAACTATCAACCAGAACCATATTATCTACCTGGCCTTCTTCTGCGGGGTATGGGTTTTAATTTCTTTTCAGTTCCGCCCAATATGGCAAGTCTTTTGCTGCTCTCAAGAGCGATCAAGGCCTTTAAGCCAAGTCTAACTAAAGAAGT